>NZ_JBMDIS010000042.1:0-61086 GCF_057808775.1 Pseudomonas sp. FG86
TTGGGGCTGCTGCGCAGCCCAACGCGGGGCAAGCCCGCTCGCCACAACAAGCCCGTTCGCCACAACGAGCGGGCTTGCCACAACAGCGCTATCTGCCGGGTGTTCAGCGTTCAGGACGGGGCGTGTTCCGGGCGTTGTTGACGCTGCGCCACCCAGAACTCCACCAATTCGCGCAGTTGTGACAGCTCTACCGGCTTGGCCATATGCCCGTCCATTCCGGCCTGGCGTGCGCGTTCTTTATGTTCCGAGAGGATGTGCGCCGTGAGAGCGACGATCGGCGTGCGGATGCGTTGGTGGCTGACCTCCCACGCACGCAATTGCTGGGTCGCCGAGAAGCCGTCGAGGATCGGCATTTCACAGTCCATCAATACCAGGTCGTAGCGCTGGGCTTTCATCGCTTCCAGGGCTTCTTCGCCATTGCTGGCGGTGTCCGGGTTGAGGTTGAGCTTACCCAGCATGCCGCGGATCACTTTGGTGGAGATGCTGTTGTCTTCTGCGACCAGGATGCGGAAATCACTGGGCACGGTGACAGGCGCTGGCACGCTCAGGGGCGCGCGGGGCTGTACATTGCCTTTGCTGCGCTGGGTCAGCTCGTCGGCCAGGGTGGTCTTGAGGGTATAGCCGGCCACCGGCTTGGCGAGGATGCGCTTGATCCCGCAATTGCGCGCAATGATCTTGCTCGGCGCGTTGCTGATGCCGGTGAGCATGATCAGCAGGATGTCGTGGTTCAGGCTCGGATCTTCCTTGATTTTCGCCGCCAGTTGCATGCCGGTCATGCCCGGCATGTTCTGGTCGAGCAGCACCACATCGAAGTAATCACGCAGGTGCGCCTTGGTGCGCAGCAGCGCCAGGGCTTCCTTGCCCGACGGCACGGCGCTGACGTTGAGGCCCCAGGCGGTGCATTGCTGCACGAGCACTTTGCGGCAGGTGTCGTTGTCGTCCACCACCAGTACCCGCGCGCCCTTGAGCGGGCCATCGAGGTCGGAGGTCGGGTGCTCCAGGCGTTCCGGGTCCAGCGGCAGGGTCAGCCACAGGGTGCTGCCCTGTTGCGCGCCACTCTTGATACCAAATTCGCCATTCATCAACAGGATCAGTTGGCGTGCGATCACCAGGCCCAGGTGGCCGGTCAAGCGCGTCTCCGACAGGAAGTTCTTGCTGTGCAACTCACTGTGCAGCAACGCGTCGCGCTCGGCGGCTTCCATCGGCAGGCCGCTGTCTTGTACGGCAATGCGCAGGCGCGGCTTGGTGCTGCGTTCGTCCAGTGCCACGACGATCAGCACTTCACCTTCGTCGGTTTTCTGCAGGGCGTTTTCCAGCAGGCTCAGCATCGCCTGGCGCAGGCGTGTCGGGTCGCCGCTGATCACGCGCGGCACTTGGGGCTGGATAAAACTGATCAGCTCGACGTTCTGCTGCTCGGCCTTGGCGCGGAAGATGCTCAGGCAATCTTCGATCAGGGCATTCAGGTCGAACTGCACGTCGTCCAGTTCGATTTGCCCGGATTCGAGCTTGGAGATATCGAGAATCTCGTTGATCAGCGTGAGCAGTTCATTACCGGCGCTGTGAATGGTCTGCACATAGTCGCGCTGCTTCACCGACAGAGGCGTGCCCAACAGCAGTTCGGTCATGCCCAGCACGCCGTTCATGGGGGTACGGATTTCGTGGCTGATTTTCGCCAGGAACTCGGCCTTGGCGGCGATTTCGGCATTGCTGGCGGCCAGGTCGCGGCTGACACTGAAGCGTTTTTCGACAATCGCGCGCTGGCGCTCGCCCAGGGCCAGGCTCATCAGCAGGCCGCTGAGGCAGACAAACCCGAGCAAGGTGATGATCAGGCCTTGGGGTGCTACCAGTGTCAGACCGAGCAGGGCGGGCAGGATGATCAACGTGCCGATGTTGAATACGACCATCGCCGCCACGAACAGCCGCGCCGGGCGGTAGCCTTTTTGCCAGTGGTAGGCCGAGACAAACAGCATGCTCAGGCCCGCCAGCGCTACCAGGACGTAGGTGATGATGTTCAGCGGCAGGGTATTGACGAACAACAGCAACAGGCCACACAGCACGATCAGCAGGATGTCGGCCATCAGCAGCTTGTTCAGCGGGTGCGGGCCCAGGGGCATGAAGAAGCGGTAGGCAAACATCAGCCCGCAGGGTGCAGTCAGCAGAAGGGCGAGGTAGGCGCCTGGCGTCTGGATCGCGTGCCAGTCGGGCAGCCATGGCCCCACCAGGTTGAGCAGCAGCGCCAGGCTGAGCATCAACAAGCCTTCGCACGCAGCCAGCCACAGGCTGCTGCGCGAGCGGTGGTAGGCGAAACGTGTGAGGTTGTGCAGGATCAACATCAACAGGCAGCCGAACAGCAGGCCATAGATCAGCGTCTGGTTCTGGTCGGCGGCGGCCAGGACGGCCGGCTCCAGGGTGATGTAGGGGCGCAGTTCGTGTTCCGAGACCAGGCGCAGGTACACCTCGAGGGGCTTTTGGCTCTGGGGCATCGGCAGCATGAAATCGCTGCTGGGCAACGGGCGTTCCGCCTGGGGCTGGCGGGTGCCGGTGCTCTGTTGTTCGATCAGGGTGTCGCCGTCCAGCACATAGAGGCTCAGGTGTGAGACGTCCGGGGCGAATATGCGCAGCACTTGCTCGTGCTTGCCGGGCTGCAGCTTGAAACGTACCCACAACGCACCGTCCGGCGCGGCGGCGGTAATCCGGTCCAGTTCGATGGGGCTGAATTGATTGGTGTAGCGCGAAGAACGGATGTCGCTCAGTTGCAGGTCGGCCTGTTCATCAAGCAATACCGCCCAGCCACTGCCTTGCGCGGCGGCCTGGGCCGGGAACAAGCAGAGCAGTGTCAGCAGACTGACAGTAAAACCTATGGCGATCCTGAGCCAGCGCACGGCGAAATCCCTTCGTAGGTTGATGCACGGTTAACTATGCGCGGGGAGGCCTGTATACGGCAAGGGCCAGAGGCCCTTGCCTAACCGAACGGATAGCTAGTGTTACTGGTTTTCGCCACGTTCGCGTGCAATGGCGCGATAACCGATGTCCGTGCGGTAGAAACAGCCTTTCCAGTCGATCTTCGCCGCCAGCTTGTAAGCCTGTTGCTGCGCAGCGTCGACACTGGCACCCATCGCGGTAGCGCACAACACACGGCCACCCGCGGTGACAACCTTGCCATCCTTGAGCGCGGTGCCCGCATGGAACACCTTGCCTTCCAGCGTAGCAGCCGCGTCCAGGCCTTCAATCACATCGCCTTTGGCGTAGTCGGCAGGGTAGCCGCCGGCTGCCAGCACGATGCCGACGCTCGGGCGTGGATCCCACTGTGCTTCAACCTTGTCCAGCGCCTGGGCGAGGGCGGCTTCCACCAGCAGCACCAGGCTCGATTGCAGGCGCAGCATCACGGGTTGGGTTTCCGGGTCACCGAAGCGGCAGTTGAACTCGATGACTTTCGGGTTGCCGGCCTTGTCGATCATCAGGCCGGCGTACAGGAAGCCGGTGTACACGTTGCCTTCGTCGGCCATGCCGCGCACGGTTGGCCAGATCACTAGGTCCATGACGCGCTGGTGCACCTCGGCGGTCACCACCGGGGCTGGGGAGTAGGCACCCATGCCGCCGGTGTTCGGGCCGCTGTCGCCGTCGCCGACGCGCTTGTGGTCCTGGCTGGTGGCCATCGGCAGTACGTTCTTGCCGTCGACCATCACGATAAAGCTGGCTTCTTCGCCGTCGAGGAACTCCTCGATGACCACGCGCGAACCGGCATCACCAAACGCGTTGCCGGCGAGCATGTCGCGCACCGCGTCTTCGGCTTCCTGCAAGGTCATGGCGACGATCACGCCTTTACCGGCGGCCAGGCCGTCGGCCTTGATCACGATCGGTGCGCCTTTTTCACGCAGGTAGGCCAGGGCCGGCTCGATCTCGGTGAAGTTCTGGTAGTCGGCGGTCGGGATCTTGTGGCGCGCCAGGAAATCCTTGGTGAAGGCTTTCGAGCCTTCCAGCTGGGCCGCGCCAGCGGTTGGGCCGAAGCAATCCAGGCCGCGGCTGCGGAACAGGTCCACGACACCGGCAACCAATGGCACTTCCGGACCGACGATGGTCAGGGAGACGTTTTTCTCGGCGAAGTCGGCCAGTTGTTCCAGGGCCAGTACGTCGATGGCGACGTTTTCGCACTTGGCTTCGATGGCGGTACCGGCGTTGCCGGGGGCGACGAAGACTTTCTGGACGCGTGGGTCCTGGGCAACTTTCCAGGCCAGGGCGTGTTCACGGCCACCGCTGCCAATGATCAAAACATTCATGTCAAAAACCTCGAATTCTGTAGGCGCCGCAAAAGCGCTTTATGTGGGAGGGGCTTGCCCCCGATGAGGTTTGTCAGTGGGTATATCCATGATTGACACACCGCTATCGGGGGCGAGCCCCCTCCCACATTTCTATTGCGTTGGATCAGTGACGGAAGTGGCGCATGCCGGTGAAGACCATGGCGATGCCGGCTTCATCAGCGGCGGCGATCACTTCGGCGTCACGCATCGAGCCGCCCGGTTGGATCACGGCAGTCACGCCAGCTTTCGCGGCATTGTCCAGACCGTCGCGGAACGGGAAGAACGCATCGGAAGCCATCACTGAACCGGCGACCTGCAACCCGGCGTGTTCGGCCTTGATCGCGGCGATACGCGCCGAGTTCACGCGGCTCATCTGGCCGGCGCCGACACCGATGGTCTGGCGGTTCTTGGCGTAGACGATGGCGTTGGACTTCACATACTTGGCCACTTTCCAGGCGAAGATCAGGTCGTTGATTTCCTGCTCGGTCGGCGCGCGCTTGGTCACTACCTTCAGGTCAGCGCTGCTGATCATGCCAATGTCGCGGCTCTGGACCAGCAAGCCGCCATTGACGCGCTTGTAGTCCCAGGCAGCGGCGCGTTCGGCCGACCACTCGCCGCAGGCCAGCAGGCGCACGTTGGCTTTCGCGGCAACAATGGCGCGGGCTTCTTCGCTGACGGAGGGCGCGATGATCACTTCGACGAACTGACGCTCGACGATGGCCTTGGCGGTCTCGGCGTCCAGTTCACGGTTGAAGGCGATGATGCCGCCGAAGGCCGACTCGGTGTCGGTGGCGTAGGCCAGTTCGTAGGCCTGGCGAATGCCGCCTTCAGCGTCAGGGCTGACGGCCACGCCGCATGGGTTGGCGTGCTTGACGATCACGCAGGCGGGCTTGACGAAGCTCTTCACGCATTCCAGCGCGGCGTCGGTATCGGCCACGTTGTTGTAGGACAGCTCTTTGCCTTGCAGTTGGGTCGCGGTGGCGATGCCCACTTCGGCCGGTTTGGCTTCCACGTAGAACGCCGCGCTCTGGTGCGGGTTCTCGCCGTAGCGCATTTCCTGGGCCTTGATGAACTGGCTGTTGAAGGTGCGCGGGAACTGGCTGCGGCCTTCAGTGCTCAGGGTTTCGGCGGCCTGGTTCACGGTGCCCATGTAGTTGGCGATCATGCCGTCGTAGGCGGCAGTGTGTTCGAACGCCTTGAGCATCAGGTCGAAACGCTGGGCGTAGGTCAGGCCACCGGCCTTCAGGCTTTCCAGCACTTGGGCGTAGTCGCTGGCGTTGACCACGATCGCCACGTCTTTGTGGTTCTTGGCCGCCGAGCGCACCATGGTCGGGCCGCCGATGTCGATGTTCTCGATGGCGGTCGGCAGGTCACAGCCTGGCTTGTTGATGGTGGCTTCGAACGGGTAGAGGTTGACGGCCACCAGGTCGATCGGCTTGATGCCGTGTTCGTTCATGATCGCGTCGTCGACGCCGCGACGGCCGAGGATGCCGCCATGGATTTTCGGGTGCAGGGTCTTGACCCGACCGTCCATCATTTCTGCGAAACCGGTGTAGTCCGCGACTTCTACTGCGGCCACGCCGTTGTCCTGCAGCAGTTTGAAGGTCCCGCCCGTGGAGAGGATTTCCACGCCCAGGGCTTCCAGCCCCCGGGCAAATTCGAGGATCCCGGTCTTGTCGGAAACACTGATCAAGGCGCGGCGGATCGGCAGGCGGGTAGTCTGGTCGGTCATTTCAATTTCCATCAAAAGCAAAGGAGTCAGCAAAAAAGGCGACCGGTTTTACGCGGGCGCCTTTCTGGTTGGATTGAATGCTTACAGCAAATCGTATTGTTTGAGCTTTTTGCGCAAGGTGCCACGGTTGAGGCCCAGCAGCTCACTGGCTTTGGTCTGGTTGCCCTTGACGTAGTTCATCACGCTTTCGAGCAAGGGTGCCTCGACTTCGGAGAGCACCAGGTTGTACACGTCCGTGACGGAAGCGCCCTCAAGGTGGGCGAAATAATTGTGCAGCGCCTTCTCGACACTCCCGCGAAGGGTCTGGCCTTCTTCGCTCGGCGTGTTGAGGTGCTGTTTCAAATTGACGTTGTCGCTCACGGGTGTTGTTCCACTCACTAAAGTCTCGGTCATCATCGTCATGCGGCCACCCCCTTTCCGTCCCCTGTCCCCAGGCTCTTGTAACGTTCGCTGAAGAACTCACGAACGTTGGCGCACTGTGCTTCCGTATCATCCAAACGATTGAAGTGGGCGCGGAACTCCCTGGCGCCCGGCAGGGTTGCGAGATACCAGCCGACATGCTTGCGAGCAATGCGTACTCCCATCACGTCTCCATAGAAGGCGTGCAGGGCGGCCAGATGCTCTAGCAGAATACGTTCCACCTCGATCAACTCCGGTGCCGGCAGGGTTTCGCCCGTACGCAGAAAATGCTCGATCTCACGAAAAATCCATGGTCGCCCCTGGGCGGCCCGGCCAATCAACAGGCCATCGGCACCGGTTGCGTGCAGCACGCGCCGGGCTTTCTCGGCTGAATCGATATCGCCATTGGCAAACACCGGCATCGACACCGCCTGCTTGATCGCGGCAATGGTGTCGTACTCGGCTTCACCGGTGTACAGATCGGCGCGGGTGCGGCCATGTACCGCCAGCGCTGCAATACCCGCCTGTTCGGCGATCTTCGCCACCGTCAGGCCATTCTTGTTGTCCCGGTCCCAGCCGGTACGAATCTTCAGGGTCACCGGCACATCCACTGCGGCGACAACGGCCTGCAGGATCTCGGTAACCAACTGCTCATCCTTCAACAACGCGGAACCGGCGGCCTTGTTGCAAACCTTCTTGGCCGGGCAGCCCATGTTGATATCAATGATCTGCGCACCCAGCTCCACGTTGGCTCGGGCCGCATCCGCCAGCATCTGTGCATCTCCACCGGCGATCTGTACCGAGCGGGGCTCGGGATCACCTTCGTGGATCATGCGCATCCGCGATTTGCGGGTGTTCCACAAGCTCATGTCGCTGGTGACCATTTCCGAGACTACTAGACCCGCGCCCAAACGCTTGCACAGCTGACGAAAGGGCTGGTCGGTGACGCCCGCCATGGGGGCGAGAATCAAGCCATTCTGCAATGTGTATGGGCCGATGCGTACCGCCGACATAGGACTTCCCTGTTGTGGGGCCGGATCATTAGAGTTCGAAAAAGGGTTGGCATGATACCCGCTCTCGATGACTGGATAAAGGCTGAATTGGATAAAATCTGAACAGTTATTTCTTTATCGCCACCGGTTTGGTCGCCGGTGACTCAGTCTGGAATCTGTCGTAAAGCTTCGCTGCGTGAACCGATTCACTCGGGCGAGTGGAAGCTCAGGCTGTAATTCACGGCTTTGTTGCCCGGATCGAGGATGTCCAGGGAGATATGGATCGGCGTCTGGGAGGGCATTTCGCTCACCCCGGCCAGCTCGCCACTCAGGTATTCGGCGGGCTTGAAGCGACGACTGGCGATCAGGCCGCCGTTCAAATCGGCAAAGCGCAGTTCCAGCAGCGGGAATGGCTGGGAAAACGTCGCGCGGTTATAGATGATCGCGTCCACCACCAGCGCCCCGGCGAAGTCCGGATGGCTGCGTACCACCAGGTTGCTGCTCTTGATATGGGCGATATCGACGCGCGACGGCACGGTGCAGCCCAATGTCGGGCATAACTGCTGGAACCATGGGCGGTAGGCGTCCTGGCGGGCCAGGTCGTCGAATTGATAGGCGATGTACTGGCCGGCTAGGCCGGCGGCGGCGATCAGCACCAGCAACAGCCAGATCAGGCGACGGCCCCAACCCGACGGGCGTTTCTGCGCGTAGAGGTGCAGCGGGTCGTCTTCCAGGTCCTGGAGGACATCGTCGTGGGCACCGGTCTCGGCGCGCGGGCGTTTGCGGCGGGGCAGGGGGCGTTCTTCGGGGGCTGCCGTGTCTGCTTCGTCGGTAATGGGGGTGACGGGCGGGTCGAGTTCAGCCGCGTCATGGGTGGCATGCAGCGGTGGTTCGTCATCGATATCGTCCATGCTGAATGACATGGACGGTTCGGTGCGCTGTCGGGGCGCCGTTGCCTTGGCTGGCTCAGGCTCGTCTTCAGCGGCTTGGGTGCGTTCTTCAGGCGGCTCGCTGAACAGGCTGGCGGCCCACTTTTCTTCCTCGGCCTTGACGGTATCGCGGCTGGCGCTGAGGGGCTCTTCTTTTTGCCGGCGGTCGGAGCCGGGTTGGCGACGCTCCGCACCCACCGGCTGGGTGTGCTGAATCTCGCGGCGTTCCAGCTTGGCCAGTTCTTCGTCCAGGTCCAGGTTATCCAGGTCCAGCTCTTCGGCTGTCCACTGCTTCTGGCTGATTGCCCGTGTTGTCTCGGGCGCTGCCTGCGGGGCTGGCTCAAGGGCCGCCGGTGGTTCCACAGCGGCGGCGGGCGCGTGGGCGCGCTGCTCGAGTAACTGGCGAGCGGCGTTGAACACTTGCAGGCACGAGCCGCAGCGCACTACGCCGCGGGCCACGCTCAACTGAGCGTGGTTGACGCGAAAGCGCGTTTGGCAATGCGGACATTGGGTGACGAAACTGTCGGTCATGCGGCCATCCGATTCAGGCAAGCGCTCATTCTAGCGCCGACGCCCGCTGATGCGTACCCAGCCATCACGGTTTGCGATCGGATCCAGCTCGAAATCCTTGGCGTAGGCGGCGGCGACGTCTTCGCCTTGCTCGGCGAGGATGCCCGACAGCGCCAGGCGGCCACCCGGCTTGACCAGGCTCGACAGTTGCGGCGCCAGGGAGACCAGCGGGCCGGCGAGGATATTGGCCACCAGCACATCGGCTTGCACCTGGGGCAAGTGCTCCGGCAGGTACAGTGGGAATTTGCCTTCAGGGATGTTGTTGCGCCCGGCGTTGTCGCGGGAGGCTTCCAGGGCTTGCACGTCGATATCGGTGCCCACGGCTTCCTTGGCGCCCAGCAGCAGGGCGGCAATCGCCAGGATCCCCGAGCCGCAGCCGAAGTCCAGCACGTGGCTGTCGGTCAGGTCCTGGCCGTCCAGCCATTCCAGGCACAGGGCCGTGGTCGGGTGGGTGCCGGTACCGAAAGCCAGGCCCGGGTCGAGCAGCAGGTTGACTGCATCCGGCTCAGGGGCGGCATGCCAGCTTGGCACGATCCACAGGCGCTGGCCGAAACGCATTGGCTGGAAGTTGTCCATCCAGCTGCGTTCCCAGTCCTGGTCTTCGATCACTTCACTGTGGTGCTCTGGCAGCGGGCCACCGGTGAGCAGTTCCATATGGGCGAGGACGGCGGCGGCATCGGTGCCGTCTTCGAACAGGGCGAGCAGATGGGTATGGGACCACAGCGGGGTGGTATTGAGTTCCGGCTCGAAGATCGGTTGGTCTTCGGCGTCCATGAACGTCACCGACACCGCGCCCACTTCGAGGAAAGCGTCTTCGTAGGTTTCGGCTTGTTCTGGGCTGATGGCGAGGCGGACTTGCAGCCAAGGCATGGCGGGCACCTTTGAATAAAAATGAGTGTGCGACGAGCGAGGTCGCGAAAGCGCGCAAGTTTACGCCAGCGAACAGCAGAAGACGACACTACTGACTGCACGCCGGTCAAATGTGGGAGGGGGCTTGCCCCCGATGCAGTGTGTCAGTCTCAGTATCTGTCACTGATCCACTGCTATCGGGGGCAAGCCCCCTCCCACATTTGGACTGTGTACATTTTCAAAGTAGAGGGCCCACAAACAACAAAGCCGCCCGAAGGCGGCTTTGTTGGGTGGAGCACTTACTGGTTGGCCAGCTTGTGTTCCAGGTAGTGAATGTTCACACCACCTTCGCAGAAGCCTTCATCGCGAACCAGGTCCCGATGCAGCGGGATGTTGGTCTTGATGCCGTCGACCACGATTTCGTCCAGGGCGTTGCGCATACGGGCCATGGCCTCGTCGCGGGTGGCGCCCCAGGTGATCAGCTTGCCGATCAACGAGTCGTAGTTGGACGGGACCTTGTAGCCGCTGTACAGGTGCGAGTCGACGCGAACGCCGTTGCCGCCTGGGGCATGGAAGTGCTTGACCAGGCCTGGGCTCGGGATAAAGGTCTTCGGGTCTTCGGCGTTGATCCGGCACTCCAGGGAGTGGCCGTGGATCTTCACGTCGTCCTGGGTGAAGGACAACACGTTGCCGGCGGCGATGCTCAGCATCTCCTTGACGATGTCGATACCGGTGACCATCTCCGAAACCGGGTGCTCTACCTGCACGCGAGTGTTCATCTCGATGAAGTAGAAGCGACCGTTCTCGTAGAGGAACTCGAAGGTACCGGCGCCACGGTAGTTGATGTCGATGCACGCCTTGACACAGCGCGCCAGGACTTCCTGGCGGGCTTTCTCGTCCAGGCCCGGTGCTGGTGCTTCTTCCAGTACCTTCTGGTGACGACGTTGCAGCGAGCAGTCGCGATCACCCAGGTGGATGGCGTGGCCCTGGCCGTCAGACAGAACCTGCACTTCCACGTGACGTGGGTTGGTCAGGTACTTTTCCAGGTAGACCATCGGGTTGCCGAACCAGGCGGCAGCTTCCGAGCGGGTCTGCTTGGCCGCTTCGATCAGTTCTTCTTCCTTGTGCACCACGCGCATGCCGCGACCACCACCGCCACCGGCGGCCTTGATGATCACCGGGTAACCGACTTCGCGACCAATGCGCAGGGCGGTTGCCTCGTCTTCAGGCAGCGGGCCGTCGGAGCCAGGCACGGTGGGTACGCCGGCGGCGATCATGGCGTCCTTGGCCGAGACCTTGTCGCCCATCAGGCGAATGGTTTCGGCTTTCGGGCCGATGAAGGCAAACCCGGATTTTTCCACCTGTTCGGCGAAATCGGCGTTTTCCGCGAGGAAGCCGTAGCCCGGGTGGATGCCATCAGCGCCGGTCACTTCAGCGGCCGCGATGATGTTCGAGACTTTCAGGTACGAGTTCGTGGCCAGTGGCGGGCCGATGCAGATGCTTTCGTCCGCCAGTTTCACGTGCATCAATTCGGTATCGGCCGTCGAGTAAACAGCGACGGTCTTGATGCCCTCTTCCTTACAGGCGCGCAGGATACGCAGCGCGATCTCGCCGCGGTTGGCGATCAGGACTTTTTGCAGTTTCTTCGCAGGTTTCAACATCGAAGGCGCTCCGCGGTTCAAACGATGGTGAACAGCGGCTGGTCGTATTCAACCGGCTGACCGTTTTCTACCAGGATGGATTCGACGACGCCGGCTTTTTCAGCGGTGATGTGGTTCATCATTTTCATCGCTTCCACGATGCAGATGGTGTCGCCCACTTTCACGGTCTGGCCTACTTCAACGAAGGCTGGCGAGGTCGGTGCCGGGGTGCGGTAGAACGTACCGACCATTGGCGACTTGACCACGAAGCCGTTCAGCGCTGGCGCGGCCGGTGCGGCTGGAGCAGCGGCAGCAGCAGGTGCGGCGGCCGGCGCGGCAGCAGGTGCCGGTGCTTGCATTTGTGGTGCGTAGAACTGTTGGGCCGGGGTCTTGCTGTGACGGCTGATCCGTACGGACTCTTCGCCTTCCTTGATTTCCAGCTCGTCGATACCGGATTCTTCCAGCAGTTCGATCAGTTTCTTAACTTTACGGATATCCATGAATCATCAACTCCCAAGGGTCGGTCAGGGGCGCTTGGCCTGTTCTTCAAGCTGTTCCAGGGCGGCCTCCAGGGCCAGTCGGTAACCGCTGGCGCCAAGGCCGCAGATCACTCCTACCGCTACGTCGGAGAAGTAAGAGTGATGGCGGAAAGGTTCGCGTTTGTGCACGTTGGACAAATGCACTTCGATGAATGGGATGCTCACCGCCAGCAACGCGTCACGTAATGCAACGCTTGTATGCGTAAAAGCGGCGGGATTGATCAGGATAAAGTCCACGCCTTCGTCGCGCGCGGCATGGATGCGATCAATCAATTCGTACTCGGCATTGCTTTGCAGGTAGAGCAAATGGTGGCCGGCATCACGGGCCCGTCGTTCCAGATCGAGGTTGATCTGATCGAGGGTCACTGCCCCGTAGACGCCCGGTTCACGGGTGCCGAGCAGGTTCAGGTTGGGTCCGTGAAGAACCAGTAAGGTCGCCATCGGCTGTTCCTTGTTATTGATGTGGGTACGGCAGAACCCGGCGACTATGCCGCAAAGCCTTTGTGACTGTCCAGTTCTATGCAGTAGGCGGCACGATTAGCGAGGATAGCGCAAAATTTATGACTGAGGCCTGGGATCCGGTCATGGGTAATACCGTCTTGAAACCTGTAGCGATCAAATGTGGGAGGGGCGGTGCGACGATTCGACTTGCCCCCGATAGCGGTGGATCAGTCACATAGATGTCGACTGACACTCCGCTATCGGGGGCAAGCCCCCTCCCACATTTGATCTTCATATGATTTTGGATCTTCATGGGGCAGGTCAGACGCGGAACGCCTGGACGGCGGTATTGAGCTGCCCACCCAGCACCAGCAGGTGCTCACCCTGGCTACGCCCCTGGCCGATGCGCAGCAAATTATCCTCACCCAGTTGGTGAATCCGCTCGCTGTTATCGCGAATCTCACTCACCGCGCCACTCTGCTGCGCGGTCACATCGGCGATGCGCACGGCGGTGTCGGAGATGGTCTGGATCGCGCTGACGATTTCATCCAGGGCGCCGTCCGCTGCCTGGGCTTGCTGGGCGGTGGCCTCGGCGTGTTCGACCTGGGCGCGCATGCCCTGCACCGATTGGTGGGCCGCGGTTTGCAGGCCGGTGATCAAGCCCTGGATTTCGGTGGTGGCGCCAGCGGTACGTTGGGCCAGGGTGCGTACTTCGTCGGCGACCACGGCAAAACCACGCCCGGCCTCGCCGGCACGTGCGGCCTCGATGGCGGCGTTGAGTGCCAGCAGGTTGGTCTGGTCGGCAATCGAACGGATCACTGTCAGCACCCCACCGATAGTCGCGGACTCTTCGGCGAGTTTTTCGATCATCTGTGCGTTTTGCTGCACTTCGCCTACCAGCGCATGCAGTCCGGTCAGGCTCAGGCCGATCACCCGCTGGCCTTGCTCGACCGCCTGGCCCGCGCTGCGGCTGGCGCCGGCAGCCTGGCTGGCATCGCCGGCCACCTGCTGGATGGTCGCTTCCAGTTCGCCCAGGGAATCGCGGATCTGCGCGGTATCCCCGGCCTGGCGTTCGGCGCCATCGTGCAGGCCGCTGCTCAACTCGGCCAGGGCCCGGCTGCTGCCGGCCACTTCTTCGGCATTGCCGCGAATGGTGCCCACCAGGTCCACCAGATAGGCGCGCAGCCGGTTCAAGGACGCCTCGATATCGCGCAGTTCGCGGTTGGTCTTGCCCAGGGCAATCGGCTGGCTGAAGTCACCTTCGGCCCATGTCGACAAGGCCGGTGCCAGGTTGGTCAGCACCCGCGCCAAGCGCCGCTGGAGGGTGTCGATCAGCAGCGCGATCAACAGGATCAGGCCAATCATCACCCCTTGCATCAGGCGCACTTCGCCCTGGATCTGCGCATGCTGCGCGCGCACCACCGGTTCCAGGCTGGCGATGGCCTGCTGCACGGCGGTGATTTTCAGGTGGGTGCTGGCGGCCAGGGCGGTGCGTTGCTGGATCTGCTCGCGGGTGCGCTTGAGTTCGGCGGGGTAGCGGGTCAGCAGGCTGTTGAGTTCGCGCTTGAGGTCGACGCCCGTGTCCTGGGCTTCGGTTTTTTCGCTGTTTTCCAGGCCCATCAAAGCGGAAAAGTCATCGGTGTTGGACTCGGTGCTGGCCTTGACGCCAAGCAATGGCAATTGCTCCAGCAGGTCTGCCTGGCTGCGGATATTGCCGACTTCACGCTCCACATCATCGGCCAGCTCCGCGCGACCGCTGCTCACCAGCTTGTCGCGGGCCAGGGACAGCTTGCCCAGGTGTTGGGCGGCGGCTAAAAGCGGCGGCAAGTAGCGTGCGGCGTCCGGCGTATTGACGCCGATGGCGTACCGGCTCAACTGCTCCAGGTTTGCGCCCAGTTCGCGCTCGGCTTGCAGCAACAGGGCTTGTGGGTCGCCGGCCAGTTTGCCAGCGGCGAGCAGGTCGGTTTTGCTGAAGGCATCCAGTTCCACCAGGCTGGGCCGCAGGTTTTGCGCCAGTGCCGTCGGCAGTTCGTCCAGGTGTTTCAGCAGGTTTTCCAGGCTCTGGCTGGCGCTGCTCAAGCGCAGGGCATCGCCACTGGCCAGGTAGTCGTCGATATTGCGCGCGGCCTGGTTCTGGAAGGTCTGCGACAGGCTCAGGTAGCGTTCCATCAGCAAATAGGGGCGCTCAAGCGCTCGTTGCGACCACCACAGCGTCGCCCCAAGGGCCAGGCATACGGCCACCAGCAGGAGGGTATTGAGATTGGTCAGCAGCTTCAGGCGCATGCGTAATTTCAACCGACAGCGAAGATAAGTGCCTGAAGTTATTGCGTTTGCGTTACAGAGTTATGACGGAATCACTGGATTCCGGTGAAAAGATGGCACTTTGCTTTGATGTGCGCGCCGCTTGTACGCGATTGCGCCCGGCGTCCTTGGCGCGGTACAGCGCTTCATCGGCCTGGGCGGCCATCATCAGGCTGTCGGAGCCGTCGCACAGCTCCACCAGCCCGGCGCTGAAGGTGCACCACAAATCCTGTGGCTGGGCCGGGTAGTGAATTTCGGCAAAGCGGCCACGAATTTCATCCAGCACCTTGCAGGCCGATTCCAAGTCGGTGTCGGGCATGACAATCGCAAATTCTTCACCGCCATAGCGGCCGATGTAGTCGGTCTTGCGTAAACGTTGCTTGAGAAACAACGCCAGGCTCTTGATCACCCGGTCGCCCATGGGGTGGCCGTGGCTGTCATTGACTCGCTTGAAGTGGTCGATATCGAGCATGGCGAAGCTCAACGGCTTGTTCTCGCGGCGCGCGCGGAAGCTACAGTCTTCGAGCAATTGCAGGATGTGGGTGTGGTTGTACAGCCCGGTCAGGCTGTCACGCACCATCCGCGCCTTGAGGTTGCGCGCACGGGCGGCGCGGTTGCGCACCGTGGTGATCAGGTGGCGCGGCTTGATCGGCTTGGTGAGGAAGTCGTCGCCGCCTTCGCTCATGGCGTCCAGCTGTTTATCCAAGTCGTCTTCGGCCGACAGGTAGATGATCGGTACGCTGACATAGCGGTCATTGTGGCGAATCACCTTGGCCAGTTCAGTGCCGGTGCAGGCCGGCATATACATGTCGAGGATGATCAGGTCGGGCTGGAAGTCCGCCAGTTCGGCCATGGCCTGGATCGGTTCGATCAAGGTGCGGGTGACGATGCCGGCGCTGTTGAGCAAACGCTCGGTATGCAGGGCCTGAGCCCGCGAGTCGTCGATGATCAACACTTTATAGGGTTCGTACTGGGCGACGCAGGTCAGCACTTCGATCTTTTCCAGCAGGCTCGAGGCTTCCAGCGTGCCGGTGAGGAATTCCTGGCCGCCAGCGCGTACGGCCGCCAGGCGGGTCGGGGTATCGGTTTCGTGCAGGCTGAAAAACAGCAACGGCAGCTTTTGCTCCAGACCTTCCTGGGCTTCGGCGGCCAACTGGAGGCCCAGGCCCGGGCCGCAAAAATCCACGTCCATCACAATCGCCGATGGCAGGCGGTCGGCCATGCATGCGCGGAACGCTGCCACGCTGTCCAGGGACTGGGCGCTCAAACCGAAGAACTCCAGCTGCTTGGCCAGGCGTTCGGCGCGGTCATGATCGGCCAGCATTACGTAGATCGGCTTGCGCATCGGCGGCAGGAAGGTTTGTTCCAGCTGGTCGCCCTGGCGCAGGCCGGTGCGGGACAGGCGTTGCATCAAGCGGTTGAGTTCGGTGATCAGTTGGCTGCTCAGGCGGCCGCGATTTTCGTCCACGGCCTTGAGTGACTCGCCGATATGGTGCGCCAGTTGGCCGTGCTCCGGCTGTTCGAAGCGCTCGGCGAAGCGCAGCAGGCGCAGGTTGGCTTCGCTGAGTTCGGAAAGGTCGGCGCTGGACCATTCGCTGCGTTGCAGGCGCTGCCAGATCTCAAGAATTTGACGTGCCTGATGAATTACCCGCTGGGCAAAATGGTGCTTGAGGCGCTCACGGCTGGGATCTTCTGGCTCGGTCATATCCTGACTACTAGTTAGGGTGCATGCTGAGGTCGAACTGATGGCTCTATGCTAGCACCTCTTTTCCGTTCGATGAGTGTCATACGTCAATTAACTGCATGTCCCTGGTATTCAGTTACCGACCTATTAGTCGCGCAGCGGAAATGGCGTGCATCCTTTATAGTCGGAAGTTCGCCAACCGCCCGTTTGATTAAAAGCGCCGCACGCGCTGGCACGATGGGGTAGGGTTGTGGTCGTAGTTTTTGAACGCACGCCGTCGATTAGAAGTGCATGAACTCAAGTGATTGAAAGGATATCGCCATGCTGGACTGGAAAAACCGTGAAGGCAGCGCAAAGGGCCCGGCCCCTGCGCCCAAGTCGGCTCGCCGCGGCTACCTGGGTAACCTGTTGATGAGCCGGGCCTTGCTCTCCCTGGTTGGCCTGTATTTGGTCGTGACCGGTGCCCTGGGTTGGTACTGGAGCGAAGAACCGGCCTTATTTCCGGTCCAGCAAAATGCGCAAATCGCCGCCGAAAAGGATGGCAAGCAGATGGTGGTGGGCTTTACCACCGTCGAAACCCTGAAGACCGTGGTCGGCACCTTGCTCAATAAGCCGGGTGGCTACATCTCCAACGACCGCTTCCCGCCGGGCCTGTGGATGGACAACATGCCCAGTTGGGAATACGGCGTGCTGGTGCAAGTGCGCGACCTGACCCGCGCCCTGCGTAAAGACTTCGCCCGCTCGCAATCGCAGTCGGCCGAAGACAGCGACCTGGCCAAGGCCGAGCCACGCTTCAATTTCGACAACAAGAGCTGGGTGCTGCCCTCCAGCGAGTCGGAATACCAGGAAGGCATCAACTCCCTGAGCCGCTATGAGGCGCGCCTGTCTGACCCGAACCAGAAGGGCGCGTTGTTCTATGCCCGCGCCGATAACTTGAACAACTGGTTGGGCGACGTCGCCACGCGCCTGGGTTCGTTGTCGCAACGCCTGTCGGCCAGTGTCGGCCGCGTCAAGCTGAACACCGCCCTGAAAACCGAAGCCCTGGCGCCCGGTGAAGTGCCGCAGGTTGATGAAGAAGTGGTGGAAACCCCCTGGATGCAGATCGACAACGTGTTCTACGAGGCCCGTGGCCAGGCCTGGGCCCTGTCCCATCTGCTGCGCGCCATCGAAGTCGATTTTGCCGACGTGCTGGCCAAGAAAAACGCCACCGTCAGCGTCCGCCAGATCATTCGTGAGCTGGAGGCGTCGCAGGAGCCGGTGTGGAGCCCTATGATTCTTAACGGCAGTGGCTTTGGCGTATTGGCCAACCACTCGCTGGTCATGGCTAACTACATTTCCCGGGCCAATGCGGCGGTGATCGATCTGCGCCAGTTACTCAACCAGGGTTGATGATGGACGCGACTCAAAAGGAGGCCGCGCACCGTGCGGCCTCTGATGCCGAACTGATCTGCTGGGTCGACGAGCAGGACAATCTGCTCGGCCACCTCGTCAGGTCCGACCTTCGCCAGCGCGGCCTGATCGGCCGTTGCACTTTTATCTTCCTGTTCAATTCGGCCGATGAGTTGTGTGTGCATCGGCGCACCCTGAGCAAAGCCCTGTACCCCGGATTCTGGGACACGGCAGCGGGGGGCATGGTCGCGGCCGGTGAGTCCTATGCATTGTCGGCGGCTCGCGAGCTGGAGGAAGAGTTGGGCGTCAGCGGGGTAGCGTTGACCGAGCACGACCATTTCTACTTCGAAGATGGCGAGAGCCGCCTCTGGTGCAAATCCTACTCCGCGGTGTGGGATGGCCCGCTGCAATTGCAGCCCGAAGAAGTCATGGAAGCGCGCTTTTTGCCGATTGAAACGGTGCTGCAGGAAGCGGAACAAAAGCCCTACTGCCCGGACGCCCAGGAGGGCTTGCGCCGCTATCTGGCCCTGCGTCGCTAAAGTTGTATAAATTGGCGCCATTTGGCTCTTAGCAAGTCGGCTTTTTGCCGTTACACTGCGCGACTTTTCACCCGAACCGCCATTGTTTCACCCTGGGATCACTGTAGGAGCGTGACCTTGGCGGGTCGGTAGCGCTGCCCCTGCCTGAGTGGGGCTTCGCGGTCGGTAGCGCCTGGCGCGCCGATCAGTCTTTGTCCTCCCAAGAGGATTGCCGGTGGCCAAAAAAGCCGCATCCTTCGCCGCCCTTGGTGGCCTGGTATTTTCCACCGACGCAGGTCGACACTGCCCGGACTGTCGTCAGCCCGTGGACGCGTGTACCTGTAAACAGACCCTGATCCCCGAAGGCGACGGCATTGCCCGCGTGCGCCGCGAGAGCAAAGGCCGTGGCGGCAAGACGGTGACCACCATCACCGGCGTGCCCCTGGCTGAAGACGCGCTCAAGGAGCTGGCTACCACGTTGAAGAAGCGTTGTGGAACCGGTGGCGCGTTGAAAGACGGCGTCATCGAAATCCAGGGCGATCACGTCGAGTTGCTGTTGGCCGAGTTGATCAAGCTCGGTTACAAGGCCAAGAAGTCCGGCGGCTGAAAGCCTCTTCGCAACCTGTGTCTAAACTCTGTCCTGCGAGTGGGGTCTACCTCCCTTACAGGCAAATCGTCATTTTCATTCTTTAGACTGCGCCTGCCTCCACGAGGGGCAGCGCCTTCGCCTTCATTTATAGGGGACTTCGATGTCCGTACGACGCACACGCAAAGACGATGGCAGCCAATGGACAGTTGCGGACAGCCGCAGTGTTTACGGGATTCGCCATTGGGGGGCCGGGTATTTCGCGATCAATGAAGCCGGTCGCGTTGAAGTCCGTCCGAACGGCCCGAACAGCACGCCGGTCGACCTGTACGAGCAAGTGGACGAACTGCGCAAAAGCGGCCTGTCGTTGCCGCTGCTGGTGCGTTTCCCCGACATTCTGCAAGATCGCGTGCGCCAGCTGACCGGTGCTTTCGATTCGAACATCGAACGCCTGGAATACCAGAGCAAATACACCGCGCTGTACCCGATCAAGGTCAACCAGCAGGAAGCGGTGATCGAAAACATTATCGCCACCCAGAATGTGTCCATCGGCCTGGAAGCCGGCTCCAAGCCGGAGCTGCTGGCCGTGCTGGCCCTGGCACCGAAGGGCGGCACCATTGTCTGCAACGGCTATAAAGACCGCGAGTTCATCCGCCTGGCGTTGATGGGCCAGAAGCTCGGCCACAACGTGTTCATCGTGATCGAGAAAGAATCCGAAGTTGAGCTGGTGATCGAAGAAGCCGCCAACCTCAAGGTCAAGCCACAGGTCGGCCTGCGCGTGCGCCTGTCGTCCCTGGCGTCGAGCAAGTGGGCCGACACCGGTGGCGAGAAGTCCAAGTTCGGTTTGTCCGCGGCGCAATTGTTGTCGGTGGTCGAGCGCTTCCGCGTGGCCGGCCTGGACCAGGGCATCCGCCTGCTGCACTTCCACATGGGTTCGCAGATCGCCAACCTGGCCGATTACCAGCACGGCTTCAAGGAGGCCATTCGTTACTACGGCGAACTGCGTAACCTCGGCCTGCCGGTGGACCATATCGACGTGGGCGGTGGCCTGGGCGTGGACTACGACGGTACTCACTCCCGTAACGCCAGCTCCATCAACTACGACATGGACGACTACGCCGGCGTGGTCGTGGGCATGCTCAAGGAATTCTGCGATGCGCAGAGCCTGCCGCACCCGAACATTTTCTCCGAAAGCGGCCGCTCCCTGACCGCCCACCACGCCATGCTGGTGGTGCAAGTCACTGACGTCGAGAAGCACAACGACGACGTACCGGTGATCGAGAACAAGGAAAACCTGCCGGAAACCGTGCAGTGGCTGGTGGACCTGCTCGGCCCGACCGACATCGAGATGGTCACCGAGACTTACTGGCGTGCCACCCACTACATGAGCGACGTGGCCAGCCAATACGCCGACGGCAAGCTGACCCTGGCCGAAAAAGCCTTGGCCGAGCAGTGCTACTTCGCCGTGTGCCGCCGCCTGCACAACTCGCTGAAAGCCCGCCAGCGCTCGCATCGCCAGGTACTGGACGAGCTCAACGACAAGCTGGCCGACAAGTACATCTGCAACTTCTCGGTGTTCCAGAGCCTGCCGGACACTTGGGCCATCGGCCAGGTATTACCGATCCTGCCGCTGCACCGTCTTGACGAAGAACCGTTGCGTCGTGCCGTGCTGCAAGACTTGACCTGCGACTCCGATGGCAAGATCAAGCAATACGTCGACGAGCAGAGCATCGAGACCAGCCTGCCGGTGCACGCCTTGAACGATGGCGAGGACTACCTGCTGGGTATCTTCCTGGTCGGCGCCTACCAGGAAATCCTCGGTGACATGCACAACCTGTTCGGTGACACCGACTCGGTGAACATCTACCAGCGTGAAGACGGTTCGGTGTACAGCGCCGGCATCGAGACCCACGACACCATCGAAGACATGCTGCGCTACGTGCATTTGTCGCCGGAGGAGTTGATGACGCACTACCGTGACAAGTGTGCGAGCGCGAAGATCAGTGCATCTGAGCGCACACAGTTCCTCGATGCCTTGCGCCTGGGGCTGACGCGGTCTTCATACCTGTCTTCCTGACACTCATTGGTCTTTAACGGGGGGATTGGCAGCGTCTGCGGCTATCCTCCTAAACCATGTGTGGGGGCTCATTCTCGTCATATCGATCCCGCAGCGGTACGTTCATTTCTGCGCGCAGGGCGTTTTCGTTGAATGGCCAGGGGTTGGTTGTGGTGGGAGGGGTCAGCGGGTTGTTGTCGTGATCGAAGGGCTGGCTGTTGGTTGGAAGGCCTACGGCTTGATACTCGCTGTTCTCCACTTGCAACTGCTGGCCCTGGTCCATGGCCGGGCTGCCATCTTTGTTAAATATCAGCGAAGTGCCTGGTATGAACCGCCCGGTGGCGCCGTCATAGGCATGACTCATCTCGTGGTACAGCGCAATCAAGGGCGATAGGGTAAAGGCCTTTTCGAAATAATCGGGGTGAAAGGCTATCTTTGCATGTGTGGCAGGCGACCCGGCAACACCATCTTTTATATAGCCAAGCTCAGGTCGGTACTGGAATTTTTCATACTCGCTATCAGGTATGTTGTCTCTGAAGGCATTGGCGAAGTCATAAGCGTTCAGCGCGATGAAGTCGGAGGGCATTATGGTCACCGGCCCGCCATTTTTCTCGGCAAGGCGGTCCATTTCCTGAAACATTTTCTGCCCCACCGGCGACCCCCTGAGTTGCTCGAGATAGTCCTCTACCCGTTCAACGAATTCTGCGGGGCCCTTTATCTTGAAGCCTTGTTTGCCTGCGTTGGTGTATTCGACTGAGGCTGGTGTTACCTGTTCGGGGGCGTGGACCCTATCGGTTTTTTTTGCGTAGATCCGATCCTGAGTGTCGTAGGAATGGACCGAATCCTGGCCCGCCCCGGTATAGAACGTGGTATTGCGGTAGCCAACGAGTTTATCGTCGCCAAGTCCACCGTTTAAGATGCTTTTACCCGTCCCCGCATAGAGTTCGTCGTTACCCAGGTCACCATTGAGGTACACCTGGCGCAGATCTGTCTTTTGTTCGGGGTAGCTGGCGTACAACTTGTCATCGCCTTTGCCGCCCGATATCACGGCATTGCCGGCGCCTGCGATCATGATGTCGTCGCCGTCACCGCCAAACGCCACGACATCGCCGGTTCCCAAACGTATGTAGTCGTTGCCTGTATCGCCGGTTACGCTGCCCATACGTCCATTCGCCACAATAAAATCGTCGCCGTCGCCACCGTGTATGTGCATTTCGATGTTGATCTGCTCGTCGACGTTAATACGGTCATTTCCTCCTGCAGTTTTGATTCTCAGCGAGTGCGCATCGTTATTGGCGGTCAGTGGGAGTTTGTAGTCTTTGCCATTTATACGTGCGTTGAGCTGGTGGTCTGCGCCTACGCTGATCCTCACAATGTCAGCCTGGTCATAGGTGGTAATCAGGACCCTGCAGATGTCCAGGACCTGCTCGCCTTTGGCATTCGTTTCATAGGTAGACATGCTTCGGATCTTGGCGTTTCCATCGTCCGCCAGCACAGCGAAATGCGGAGTCCCGTCCGGTTTCGCCGGTGCTTCGGCGGGGGGAGCAGAGAGGAGGGACGCCGGTGGCGTCGTAAGTATGTTCATTCAGGGGCGACCTTAATTCGGGGGTTGGATGTCTAGCCACGCAGCTATCAAGTGCTCTGTGGTTTTTGTGTCCCGAAAATGTTAAGCCGCTTTGTAACAATCCAATGATGCCTACTGTGCTCAGGGGTGGCTGAGCCATCGGTCCTGATCGTTAAGTCGCCAGGCGATCGCCCATAACGTGAGGCTGCGCAGTGCCATGAACAGCAGAAAAGTGATCCAAAGCCCGTGATTGCCCAACCCCTGCAACGCCCAGGCAACGGGCAACACCAATATCACGGTCAGCAACATCCCGTTGCGCATCTCCCGCGCCCGTGTGGCGCCGATAAACAGGCCATCGAGCAAATAACTCCACACCGCAATCAACGGCAGTACCGCCAGGTAAGGCAAGTAGATGTCGGCGGTTTCGCGCACGCTGGGAATGTCGGTTTGCATGGCGATAAACAGGTGGCCGGCGAAGGTGAACAGCAGGGCGAAACCGACGCTGGCGATCAGCGACCAGCCACAGGCCACCACCAATGAACGCCGCAACGATTGGCGATCGCGGGCGCCGATGGCGTGGCCGCACAGGGCTTCGACCGCGTGGGCCAGGCCGTCCAACGCATGAGCAGTGAGCAGCAGGCCGTTCAGCAGCAGCGCATTGGCCGCCACCGTGGCATCCCCCAGGCGGGCGCCTTGTACCGTGATCATGAAAAACACCGACTGCAACGCCAGGCTGCGGATAAAGATGTCGCGGTTCACCGCCAGCAGCGGGCGCCAGCTTTGCCACCGCTTGAGCGCGGCCCAGGCAATATGCCCAGGATAGGCACGCAGGGCTTTTTGCGTCAGGGCCAGGCCGAGCAGCGCACCGGTCCATTCGGCGATCACCGAGGCGCGGGCGGAGCCGACCACGCCCCAGTCCAGGCCAAGGACGAACCACAGGTTGAGGGCTATGTTGACCAGGTTGGTGGTCAGCAAAATTGCCAACGGCGCCCGCGCGTTCTGCGTGCCGAGGAACCAGCCGACCAGGGCATAGCTGGCCAACGCGGCGGGCAGGCCGAACAGGCGGGTATGGAAGAATTCGCGGGTCAGTTGATTGAGTTCGGGGGAGGGCTGCATCCATTCCAGGGCCAGGTGGCTCAGCGGAATACCCACTGTGCCGAGCAACATCGCCAGGCCCAGCGCCAACAGCAAACCTTGCAACAGGATTTGCCGCAACGCCGCCCCGTCATTGCGCCCGGCGGCCTGGGCGGCGAAACCGGTGGAGCCCATGCGCAGAAAACCCATGGCCCAGGCCAGGAAGGTATACAGGCTGGCCCCGACCGCGACGGCACCCAGTTGGTGGGCATGGGGCAGGTGGCCGATGACCATGCTGTCGACCAGGGCCACCAGCGGTACCGAGATGTTCGACAGAATCATCGGCGCGGCCAGGGCCCAGACCCGGCGATGGGTGGGGCGGTGGCGCCAGTCGGTCAGTAGGGTGGGCATGCAGGCTCCTTGGTGGAGCGGCATTGTAACCGTCCCCTCGACCCGCCGCAGAACCAATGTGGGAGGGGCGGCGAGAGGATTCGACTTGTCCCCTCCCACATTTTGATCTTCCGTGTTTGTGGGATTTGGCTTGCATCGGTGGACGCTCAGAACCAAACCACCCTCCGTCGGTCAATGTGACCAGCGCCACATCGGCTTGGCCGGCGCTGATATATAGTTCACCCCTCGGTTCCCTCTGACTACGAGTGCCCCATGCTTAACAAAGGACTGTTCCTGGCTTGCGCGCTGGCCCTGCTGAGCGCCTGTGATTCTTCCGATAAACCGGTTGCGCCGAGCGCACCTGCGGCGGCAACCAGCGTGGCGCCGAAACCGGCCAAGGCGGCGGTGGATGTGGCGGCGTTGAAGCAGCGCTATGCCGGTCGCGAGTTGAGCGTGGTGGACGTGTCCGAGGTGCAGTTGGACGGGGCCAGCACCTTGTCGGTGAGCTTTTCCATTCCGTTGGATCCGGAGCAGAAGTTTGCCGACAAACTCCATCTGGTAGACAGCAAGTCCGGCAAGGTCGACGGCGCCTGGGAACTGTCGGATAACCTGATGGAATTGCGCCTGCGCCACTTGGAGCCGCAGCGCAAGTTGGTGCTGACGATTGATCCCGGCGTGCGCGCGGTGAATAACAACCTGCTGCCCGCCGAGTACAGTGCTCGCTTGGAAACACGCGACCTGCAAGCCACTGTCGGCTTCGCCAGCCGCGGCACGTTGTTGCCGACGCGCCTGGCCGAGGGCTTGCCGGTGATCGCGTTGAACGTCGACAAGATCGACGTTGAATTTTTCCGTATCAAGCCCGAATCCCTGCCGTCGTTCCTGGCGCAGTGGGGGCGCAACACCAGCCTGCAAAGCTATGAATCGCGTGAACTGCTGCCGATGGCCGACCTGGTCTACGGTGGGCGTTTCGACCTGAACCCTGCCCGCAATACCCGCGAAACCCTGTTGTTGCCGATTGCCGGTCTCAAGCAATTGCAACAGCCGGGGGTTTACCTGGCGGTCATGCGCGCGTCGGGCACCTACAACTACTCGCAACCGGCCACGCTGTTTACCTTGAGTGATATCGGCTTGTCGGTGCACCGCTACGCCAATCGCCTGGATGTGTTTACCCAGGCTCTGGAAGGCGGCAAGGCACTGGATGGCGTGGACCTCGAGGTGCTCGATGCCGACGGCCGTGTGCTAGGCCAGGGCAAGACCGAGAAGGGCGGCCACGCCGAGTTGCCGTTGCCGAAAAAGGCCCAGGTACTGCTGGCCAAGCAGGGCGAGCAGACCAGTCTGTTGCGCCTCGACAGCGCGGCGTTGGACCTGGCGGAGTTCGACATTGGCGGCCAACCCGCACACCCGCTGCAATTCTTTGTGTTTGGCCCGCGTGACCTGTATCGCCCCGGCGAAACCGTGTTGCTCAATGCGCTGTTGCGCGACAAGGACGGCAACGCCGTCAAGCCGCAACCGGTGAGCGTCGAAGTGCGCCGCCCGGATGAGCAGGTCAGCCGCAAATTCGTCTGGGACGCCGACGCCTCCGGCCTCTATCAATATCAACTGCAACTGGCCGGCGAAGCGCCGACCGGGCGCTGGCAATTGGTGTTCGACCTGGGTGACGGCAAGCCGCAGTTGTATGAGTTCCTTGTCGAAGACTTCCTGCCCGAGCGCCTGGCGCTGGAGCTCAAGGGCAGCGACAGCGCGTTGAGCCCGGCCGATAACCCGGTGATCCACGTCAACGGCCGCTATCTGTATGGCGCCCCGGCGTCAGGCAATCGAGTCAGCGGGCAAGTGTATGTAAGGCCGCTGCGCGAAGCGGTGAAGTCGCTGCCCGGCTACCAGTTCGGCTCTGTCACCGAAGAGGAACTGAGCCAGGATTTCGAGCTGGACGAAAGCGTGCTCGACGCCAAGGGCCAGGAAGCGCTGACCCTGGAAAGCAAATGGGCCGAGGCCAAATCGCCGCTGCAACTGATCGTGCAAGCCAGCTTGCAGGAGTCGGGCGGCCGGCCGATTACCCGGCGCCTGGTGCAGCCGATCTGGCCGGCCGAGCAACTGCCGGGCCTGCGCGGGCTGTTTGACGGCAAGGAAACCAATGGCGATGGCCCGGTGGAATTCGAGGTGCTGGTGGCCAACCAGGAGGGCCAGAAACTCGCTGCGCAAAACCTCAAGGTGCGCCTGGTGCGCGAGCGCCGCGACTATTACTGGAACTACTCGGACAGCGACGGCTGGAGCTATCACTACAACGAGAAATTCCTCAACCTCGACGAACAGACCCTCGACATCAAGGCCGGCGACACCGCCAAGGTCAGCTTCCAGGTGGAGTGGGGCCCGTACCGTGTCGAGGTCGAAGACCCGCAGACCGGGCTCGTCAGCAGCCTGCGCTTCTGGGCCGGCTACCAGGCCCAGGACAACACCGAAGGCGGCGCCGTGCGCCCTGACCAAGTCAAGCTGGCGCTGGATAAGCCGGCCTATGGCGACGGCGATACCGCTAACGTCACCGTGACCCCGCCGGCCGCTGGCAAAGGTTACCTGTTGGTGGAATCCAGCGAAGGGCCGTTGTGGTGGCAGGAAATCGATGTCCCCGCCGAGGGCAAAAGCTTCGCGGTGAAGCTGGACCCGAAATGGTCGCGCCATGATCTGTATGTGAGCGCCCTGGTGATTCGTCCCGGCGAGCGCAAGGCCAATATCACCCCCAAACGCGCGGTGGGCCTGCTTCACCTGCCGCTGGATCGCACCCAGCGCAAACTCGGCCTGACCCTCACCGCCCCGGAAAAAATGCGCCCCAAGCAGGCGCTGACGGTGAAAATCGCCGCCAGGAATGCCGACGGCAGCGTGCCCAAACAGGTGCATGTGCTGCTGGCGGCGGTGGACGTGGGCATTCTTAATATCACCGAATACCCCACGCCCGACCCGTACTCCAGCCTGTTCGGTCGCAAGGCCTATGGTGTGGACCAATTTGACATCTATGGCCAGTTGATCGAAGCCGGCCAGGGCCGTCTGGCCAGCCTGGCGTTCGGGGGTGACGCGGCGTTGGCCAAGGGTGGCAAGCGCCCGGACACCAGTGTGACCATCGTCGCCCTCCAGAGCGCGCCAGTGACGTTGAACGAGCAGGGCGAGGGCGAAGTCAGCGTCAATATCCCCGATTTCAACGGTGAGCTGCGCCTGATGGCCCAGGCCTGGAGCGACGACCGCTACGGCATGGCCGAAGGCAAGACCGTGATCGCCGCACCGTTGATTGCCGAATTGTCGGCCCCGCGTTTCCTCGCCGGGGGAGATGAAACCACCCTGGCGCTGGACCTCTCCAACCTGTCGGGCAAGGCGCAGAAGCTTGATGTGCAACTGACCGCCGAAGGGCAGTTGGAATTGGTCAACGCGGGGGCTCAAACCGTCGAGCTCAAGCAAGGCCAGCGCACCACCTTGCGGATCCCGGTGAAAGCCTGGGGCGGCTTGGGGCAAGGCAAGGTCAAGGTCAGCGTGAATGGCCTGGACCTGCCGGGCGAAAATCTGCCGCCGTTCAGTCGTGAATGGACCTTGGGCGTGCGTCCGGCGTACCCGGCGCTGCTCAAGCATTACCGCGCCGTCCTCAAGGATCAGCCGTGGAGCCTGCCGTCGGGCGCGCTGGATCAGTTCGATGCATCGGGGCGCCAGGCATTGCTCAGCCTGTCGAGCCGACCACCGTTGAACCTCGGCGCGCAGATCAGTGCGCTCAAGGCTTACCCTTATGGTTGCCTCGAACAAACCGCCAGCGGCCTTTACCCATCGCTGTATGCCGACGACGCCTTGCTCAAGCGCCTGGGCATCAAGGGCGAGCCGGATGCCGCGCGCAAACGCAAGATCGAACTGGGTATCGAACGCCTGCTGGGCATGCAGCGCTACAACGGCAGCTTCGGTTTGTGGGGCGCCGATGGCGAAGAAGAATATTGGCTGACCGCCTATGTCACCGACTTCCTGCTGCGCGCCCGCGACCAGGGTTTTGCCGTGCCACCCGAAGCGCTGAAAAAAGCCAGTGAGCGTCTGCTGCGCTACGTGCAGGAACGCAACCTGATCGAAGTCGACTACAGCGACAACGCCGACCACACCCGCTTTGCCGTGCAGGCATATGCGGGCATGGTCCTGGCGCGCAGCCAACAGGCGCCATTGGGCGCGTTGCGCAGCATCTTCGAGCGGCGCAGCGATGCACGCTCCGGCTTGCCGCTGGTGCAATTGGCCATCGCCTTGCAGAAAATGGGCGACCAGCCGCGTGCCGATCAGGCGCTGCTGGCCGGCTTGGCGGCGCAACGCAATGCCAATGAGTGGCTGGCCGACTACGGCAGCCCGTTGCGTGACCAGGCGATGATCCTGGCCTTGCTGGAAGAAAATGATCTGGCCAAGGGCAAGCGTGAGGAGCGCTTGTTCACCCTGTCGGATCAACTGGCCGCCAGCCCGTACCTGTCGACCCAGGAGCGTAATTCTTTGTTCCTGGCCGGCCGCCTGGGCTTTGCCCAGCCGGAGGCCAACTGGCAGGTATCGCTCACCGGCAGTGGTGGCGTGCATGAGTTGAACAATCAGCAGTCGACGCTTGAGCTGGATGGCAAACAGTTGTCCAGCGACCTGAGCCTGAGCAATCAGGGCCAGGCGCCGGTGTACCAGCAGTTGACGATTTCCGGTTATCCACAGGTGCCACCGGCCGCAGGCGGCGACAACCTGAGCATCCGCCGTGAATACCTGGGCATGAACGGGCAGCCGCTGAACCTGCGTAATGTGAACAGCGGCGATCTGGTGCTGGTGCATGTGGCGGTGAGCGCCAAGCAACGGGTGCCGGATGCGTTGGTCGTGGACTTGCTGCCCGCGGGCCTGGAGCTGGAGAACCAGAACCTCGCGCAGAGTGCGGCGAGCCTGGAGAACGCCAGCAGCCAGGTGAAGGAATGGCGTGAGTCGATGCAGAACGCGTCGCTCAAACATCAGGAGTTTCGTGATGACCGCTATGTGGCGGCGATCAACCTGGACGGCTCTGGCACCACGCATTTGCTGTATCTGGCGCGGGCGGTGACGCCAGGCACCTACCGCGTGCCGCCGCCGCAGGTGGAGTCGATGTATCGACCGAACTGGCAGGCGGTGGGTGAGACACCGGCGGATCTGGTGATCAAGGGGCGCTGATAGCCCAGCTTGGTATAAGCCCTTTTTGTAGGAGCGAGCTTGCTCGCGAAAAACTCACAGGCGCCGCGTTCATTCAGGACACACGCGTTATCGTTGAGGTTTTTCGCGAGCAAGAACTAGGCGTCCACCCTCGCTCCTACAGAAGCCGATGTACGCTTGCAGGGGAATGGCTGCACGCTCGGGGTTAGTGGACGACCCAGCTGAGCAGCCACAGGCCGAGCATCAACCAGATGACGCCGACGATGATCGAGGCCCGCATAAAGGCGCGCACGGCCGAATACAAAAAGAGCAGGCCGACGATCAAGGTGATGATGCTGATGATCGAGGTGTCCATGCCCAATGCCCGGGACAGGCCTTCGACAAAATCGCCACCGGCGTTGGACAGCATATTGAACAGCCCGCTGAAGAACTCGACGATGTAATGGATGATCAAGCCCAGGGTGTGACCCAGCCATCCGAAAAAGTCTGCTTGCATAGGTGTGTCTCGATGAAGGAGTGGACAAAATTGCCAGGACTGAGCCTTTGGTCGTGCCTGGGGGCGGCTAGTTCCCTGAAGCATAGAGGTTTGCGGGGTTGAATTTGCGATTAATCTCCCATGGGCATGCGCCGACGAATGTGGGAGGGGGCTTGCTCCCGATGGCGGTGGGTCTGTGACCGCTATACCCAATGGCTCGCCGCCCTCGCGCACAAGCCGCCTCCAGCGGGTACTGCGGTGGGTGTTGGGCGCCGTGCTGCTGGTGGTTGCGCTACTGTGGCTGGCTGATCGCATCTGGCCTTTGCCCTTGCCCAAGGATGACCTGGCGCGCGTGGTGCTGGCTGAGGATGGCACGCCATTGTGGCGGTTTGCCGATGCCAATGGGGTGTGGCGCTATCCGGTGCAGACCAGCGAAGTATCGCCGTATTACCTCGATGCGTTACTCACCTATGAAGACCGTTGGTTCTACCAGCACCCCGGTATCAACCCGCTGGCACTGGCGCGCGCCACCTGGCAGAACCTGACCGGCGCGCGGGTAGTATCGGGCGGCAGCACCTTGTCGATGCAGGTCGCGCGCTTGCTGGACCCGCATTCGCGCACCTTCTACGGCAAGCTGCGCCAGCTATGGCGTACGGCGCAGTTGGAATGGCACCTGTCCAAGGAAGAAATTCTCAACCTGTACCTGAACCGCGCGCCGTTTGGCGGCACCTTGCAGGGCGTGGCGGCGGCCAGTTGGGCGTACCTGGGCAAGTCGCCGGCGCAACTGACCCATGCCGAAGCCGCTTTGCTCGCCGTACTGCCCCAGGCGCCAAGCCGCCTGCGCCCGGACCGTCATCCCCAACGCGCCCAGCACGCGCGGGACAAAGTGCTGCGCCGGCTTGCCGAGTTCCAGGTTTGGCCGCCCTCGGCGGTCGATGAAGCCCTTGAAGAACCGCTGCTGCTGGCGCCCCGCCTGGAGCCGAGCCTGGCCCCCTTGCTCGCCCGCCGCCTGAACCGCCCCGACAGCCCGCCGCTGATCCGCACCACCTTGGACGCCACCCTGCAACGTCGCCTTGAAGACCTGCTGCTGGGCTGGCGCGCACGTTTGCCGGAGCACACCTCGGCCGCGATCCTGGTGGTGGAGGAAGAGACCATGGCCGTGCGCGCCTACCTGGGCTCGGTGGATATCAACGACGCCAGGCGCTTTGGCCATGTGGACATGATCAGCGCGTTGCGATCGCCGGGCTCCACTTTGAAACCGTTCCTGTATGGCATGGCCCTGGATGAAGGGTTGATTCATTCCGAATCCCTGTTGCAAGACGTACCCCGGCGTTATGGCGATTACCGGCCGGGCAACTTCTCGATGGGTTTTACCGGTGCGGTGCCGGCAAGCACGGCGCTGTCCAGTTCGCTGAACCTGCCGGCGGTGCAACTGCTGGAAGCCTACGGGCCCAAGCGCTTTGCCGCGCAGATGCGCATCGGCGGTATACCGTTGGCGTTGCCTGCATTGGCCGAGCCGAACCTGGCGCTGATCCTGGGGGGCGCGGGTAGCCGTCTGGAAGACCTGGTCAGTGGCTACAGCGCGTTCGCCCGGGACGGCAGGAGCGCCACGATCCGCTTGCAGCCGGACGATGTGCTGAGGGAGCGGCCAATGCTATCGCCCGGTGCCGCCTGGATTGTACGGCGCATCCTCAGCGGCCAGGCGCGGCCGGACCGCGACCCGCGCGCCGAGCTGGTGCAACGGCCGGTGCTGGCCTGGAAAACCGGCACCAGCTACGGTTTCCGCGATGCCTGGGCGATCGGTGTGGGCCCGCGTTACTTGATCGGCGTGTGGATCGGCCGACCGGACGGCACCCCGGTGCCTGGCCAGTTCGGCTTGGCATCGGCCGCGCCGTTGATGTTGCAGGTGCACGATGTGCTGACTAACCGCGACAGTCAGCGCGGGATCACGGCGCCGGTTAAAGCCGTGCCGGGCAATGTCGGCGTGGCGGCCATCTGTTGGCCGCTGGGCCAGCCCATGAGCCGCAGTGATCCCAATTGCCGGCGCCAGCGCTTCGCCTGGACCCTGGACAACACCACGCCGCCAACCTTGCAGGCGCTGGATCAACCGCTGAGCGTGGGCTTGAAGGAAACCGTGTGGGTCAACGCCAAGGGCTTGCGGGTCGATGCCCATTGCCCAGGGGCGTTCGCCAAAGACATCGCCCTATGGCCCGCGCCGCTGGAGCCCTGGCTACCCAGGGCCGAGCGGCGCGAAGCGCGTATCCCTGCAGCCGACCCGGATTGCCCGCCGCCGGCACTGGCCGCGTCTTCGCCGCTGTCGATTGTCGGCGTGCGCGAGGGCGATCAACTGCGCCTGCCCGCCGCCAGCCAACAGGCCCTGCGCCTGAAAATCTCCGCCTTGGGCGGCAGCGGCCGACGCTGGTGGTTCCTCAATGGCGCGCCGCTGGGCGACAGTGCCAACCAGGACAGCATCAACGCCAGTTTCGAGCAGTTGGGCCGCTACCAGCTCAGCGTGCTTGATGAAGCCGGCCAGACAGCCCGGATCGAGTTCAGTGTCGTCGACTAGGCGCTTATTGGGGGCAAGTGCCCCCGATGGCGTCTTTAAGAACACCCCCCGCTATTCACTTGCCTTCAAGGCCCATCCCCCCGAAGCTATACCCCTTCAGGAGCCTTTCATGAATATCGAACACCTCACCGAACGCTTGCACCGCATCCGCGATACCAATGCCTGGAAGCCGTTCCACAGCCCGAAAAACCTGGCCATGGCGGCCAGCGTCGAAATGGCCGAACTGGTGGAAATCTTCCAGTGGCTCACCGAAGACCAATCCCGCCAGTTGCCAGCCGACAAGCTTGCCCATGCCGGGCAGGAAGTCGGCGATATCGTCCTATACCTGTTGTTGCTGTGCAGCGAACTGGGCCTGGACATGGACCAGGTCGTACGCGCCAAACTGGCCGACAGCGAACGGCGGTTCGCCCATGACTGATCGTCATTTCGACCAGTTGGCCACGCGCTTCGCCGAGAAGATCTACGGCGGTGCCAAGGGCGCGATTCGCCTTGCCGTATTGCAGGCCGACCTCAGCGAAGCCTTGCCGGACCGGCCCCTGCGCGTGCTGGATATCGGCGCCGGCCTGGGGCATATGTCGCTGTGGCTGGCCGAACGCGGCCACCAGGTGACCCTGGCCGAGCCCGCCGAACCCATGCTCGAGGGCGCGCGCCAACGCTTTGCCGACGCCGGGCAGAGCGCGACCTTTATCCAGGCACCCTGGCAAGACCTGCTCGGCCAACTCTCCGAGCCCTATGACCTGGTGCTCTGCCACGCTGTGCTGGAGTGGCTGGCCGAACCCCATGCGATCCTGCCGGTGCTGCACCAGCTGACCGCGCCCGATGGCCTGTTGTCGCTGGCGTTCTATAACCGCGATGCGCTGATTTATCGCAACCTGCTCAAAGGCCACTTCCGCAAGATGCGCAAGAACGACATGGCCGGCGAAAAGCAGAGCCTTACGCCCCAGCAACCCCTGGATCCAAGGGCGTTAGCGGCGCAACTCGAAGGGCTTTGGCAGGTCGAAAGCCAAAGTGGTGTGCGGGTGTTCCACGACTATATGCCGGTGGAATTCCAGGCCCGTGCTGATTTGCAGGACTTGCTGGAAATGGAACTTGCTCACCGTCGTCACCCAAGCTTTGCCGGACTTGGGCGTTATTTGCACTGGATTTGCCGTCCGGTTTAAGCGGCCCAGCCTGCGGAGGTCGAAATGCGTCGTCTCTGTTTAATCGTGTTGTCACTCGGGTTGGGCGCTTGCTCCAGCCCCAATCCCTATGTCGCTGCGTCGGCACCGATGCCACCGGCGCCGGCCCAGGCGGCGAACACCTTCGATGCCAGCGCTTATCCGGCGCCGGTGCGCGACTACGGCGCCTACCGCAACTGGGCGTGGCGCAACGGCCAGTTGCCGGCGGGGACGGCCTGGGCGGACTCGGCGCAGGTGGCCGAGGCGGTCAGTGGAGCTTTGGACCAGCGCGGCTTGCGGCCCCTGCATGACAATCGCCCGCCGGACCTGCTGGTCAGCGCCGACGTGCACCTGGAGAAGCGCCTCAAGCAAGTCCAGGATGACTATGGCTACGGTTACGGTGGTTATAACCGTTATGGCAATGGCTACGGCATGTACAACTCGGTGCCGATCGTGCGCACCTACGAGGTGCAGGTCGTGGTGGTCCGGGTCAATCTGTTCGACGCCCGCAGCGGCCAGCCGGTGTGGAGCGCCAGCGCGGAAACGGGCAGCCAGGGCAGCCTCAGCGAGCGGGGAGACGCGTTGCGCCAGGCCGTGCAAAAGGCAATGAGCGCCTATCCGCCCAGTTAACAGCTATTCTCATTAAAGTGCAGGTCGCGCCTTGGAGAACCACCATGTTCCGTCGTATCGCTACGCTCGCTGTTGTACTGCTGCTGGGCGGTTGCCAGACCAACCAGGTCAATCACGATTTTGACGCCAGTCGAGACTTCGGTGCCTATCGCAACTGGGCCTGGAAAGACCCGGCCCTGCAGTACCGCCCCGATGATCCACGGATCAAAAGTGACCTGACGGAACAACGTATCCGCCAGGCGGTGGGCGAACAACTTGACCAGCGCGGCTTGCGCCCCGCCGCACCAGGCACCAAGGCTGACCTGAACGTACAGGCATACCTGATCGTCGAAGACCGTCAGCAACAGGTCACCACCAACTACGGTGGGGCCTGGGGCGGTCCATGGAACGGTTACTGGGGCGGCCCGATGTACAACGAAACGCGCAACATCACCTACAAGGTGGCGACGATCCAGATCGACCTGCTCGATGGCAAGGACGGCAAGCTTGTGTGGCGGGGCAGTGACGAACAGATGATGGCCAACTCGCCTGAACCCCAGGATCGCAGCAACGCCATCCGCACCACCGTCACCAAGATCCTCTCCAACTACCCCCCGCGCTGACCGATCCGGCGCCGGCACATGTCGTCAGGCAATCGGTCGCCACGTGCCGACCATATGTTCAATATCGCCCGTGCCTTTGAGTAACAACTCGCCACTGGAACCGGCAGCGCTGGTATACAAACGCACCTCACTGGGCAGGCGCACCGGTTTCTTGAACTCGACCTGGATGTCGATATTGGCGGCGGGCAGGTGTTCGGTGAGGGCGGCGAGGGTGCGTGCCTTGTTCCACAGCCCATGTGCAATGGCTTGGGGGAAGCCGAAGAGTTTGGCGGTCAGGGCACTCAAGTGGATCGGGTTGTAGTCGCCGGAAACCCGCGCATAGCGCCGTCCGATATCGGCAGGGGCTTTCCAGTGCGTCAGCTCACTGACTTGGCTGGGCGCTGGCAAGGTGTCGTCTGCCGCTTCGCCTTCGAGTTTTACACCGCGGCAGAGCATGCGGCTTTCCGCTTCCCAGAGCAGGCCGAGGGCGTCTTCGATGCGGGTGACCAGGTCAAAGGTTGCGCCCTTGGCGTGGGGCTTGAGGTTCTGGGTGTGCACGCTGAGGGTCAGGTCACTGATGGCGCCCAGGGGCCGATGGATTAGGATGCGATTGCTCAGATGGATCAAACCCAGCAGTGGGAACGGAAATGCCTTGTCCGTCAGCAGTTGCATCTGCAGGCCGAACGCCAGGATGTGCGGATACGTCGCCGGCAGGATGGGGCTGTCGGCAAAACCGCACACCGTGCGATACGCCGCCACGTGCTGGGGATTGACGTTCACCCGGCAGCGCAAGCCCTGCTCGGGCAAGCGACTGCCGCTGATCTTGCGCTTGAGTGCCGCGCGCCAGTACAGCGGTGGAAGAAACGGCGTGTTGCCCAAGGTTCGCCATTGCATGCTTATGCTCCCAGAAGACTTTGCCCGCACACCCGCAGTGCCTGGCCGCTGACTGCTCCGGAACCCGGCTGGCCGAGCCACGCCACCGCTTCGGCGACGTCCTGGGGCAAGCCACCCTGGCCCAGCGAGCTCATGCGCCGTCCGGCCTCGCGCAGGGCGAAGGGGATATGCGCGGTCATCTGGGTTTCGATAAACCCCGGCGCCACGGCATTGATGCTGATCCCACGTTCCTTCAACAGCGGCGCCCACGCTTCGGCCAGCCCGATCAGCCCGGCCTTGCTCGCGGCATAATTGGTTTGCCCACGGTTGCCGGCGATACCGCTGATGGAGGCCAGCAGCACCACGCGAGCGTTGTCGTGCAGGGTGCCGCTGTCGAGCAGGGCCTTGGTCAGCACCTGCGGCGCATTGAGGTTGACCGCCAGCACGGCGTCCCAGTACTCCGGGGTCATGTTGGCCAGGGTTTTGTCGCGGGTGATACCGGCGTTGTGCACCAGGATGTCGAGGCCCGCCGGCAGGTGTTCGATCAACTGGGCGGCGGCATCTTCGGCGCAGATATCCAGCACGAGGGTGCGCGCACCCAGGCGCGCGGCCAGGGCTTCGAGGTCGGCTTTCGCCTGGGGAACGTCGAGCAGGATCACTTCGGCGCCATCGCGGGCCAGGGTTTCGGCGATGGAAGCGCCAATGCCCCGGGCGGCGCCGGTGACCAGTGCCTTGCGCCCGGCCAGCGGGCGCGTCCAGTCCTCCACCGGTGTGGCGCAGGCTTGCAGGCGAATCACCTGGCCGCAGATATAGGCGCTCTTGGGCGAGAGGAAGAACCGCAGGGCGCCTTCGAGCTGGTCTTCGGCACCGTCGCCGACGTACAGCAGCTGCAACACGCCGCCGTTGCGCAGTTCCTTGGCCAGAGAGCGGCTGAAGCCTTCCACTGCACGCTGTGCGCTGGCGGCGAATGGGTCGCTGAGGCTCTCCGGGGCGCGGCCGAGGATCACCAGGTGGGCGCTGTGATCGAGGTTTTTCAGCAATGGCTGGAAGAACTCGCGCAGTTGCTTGAGCTGGTCGGTGTGCTGCAAGTCGCTGGCATCGAACACCACGGCTTTGATTTTGGGGCCATGCCCGGGAATCCAGGTCGTTGCTTCCAGCGGCTCGGGGCCATAGTGGTAGGTGGCATCGGTGAGTTTGTTGGCAAATGCCAGCACCTTGGCCGCCAGCGCGCCGCCGCCCAGCAACAGTGCGCCTTCGACCGGGCGCAGGCGCCCGGCTTGCCAGCGCTCCAGACGTACCGGTGACGGCAAGCCAATGGCGGCGACCAGGCGATGACCGAGGCTTGAGTTGGCGAAGTCGATATAACGGTCAGACATGGAACGCTCTCCGAAGGCTGGGGTTCAAAGGGTTGACCACCCCGGGGCGGCAGTCGTTCGATTGAGCCTAGGCTAGTCTGAGAGACTTACCCCACAACCGACAGGGAGCTTTCCATGACTCAATTGCGCCGTGTAGCGATCATTGGCGGTAATCGCATTCCTTTCGCCCGCGCCAATGGCCCTTATGCCACGGCGAGCAACCAGGCGATGCTGACCGCGGCCCTGGAGGGCCTGATCGAACGCTACAACCTGCACGGCCTGCGCTTGGGCGAGGTGGCCGCCGGCGCGGTGCTCAAACATTCCCGCGACTTCAACCTGACCCGCGAATGCGTGCTCGGTTCGCGCCTGTCGCCGCAAACCCCGGCCTACGACATCCAGCAGGCCTGCGGCACCGGGCTTGAAGCCGCGTTGCTGGTGGCCAACAAGATCGCTTTGGGCCAGATCGAGTGCGGGATTGCCGGCGGGGTGGACACCACGTCCGATGCTCCCATCGGTGTGAATGAAGGGCTGCGCCAGATTCTGCTGCAAGCCAATCGCAGCAAAACCTTGGCGGATAGACTAAAAGTCCTGTTACAACTTCGTCCCCATCACCTCAAGCCGGAACTGCCGCGCAATGGCGAACCACGCACCGGTTTGTCCATGGGCCAACACTGCGAGTTGATGGCGCAAACCTGGCAGATTCCCCGTGCAGAACAGGACCAGCTGGCCCTGGAAAGCCACCAGAAAATGGCTGCGGCCTATGCCGAGGGCTGGCACAACGATTTGCTGACACCGTTTCTCGGCCTGACCCGTGACAACAATCTGCGCCCCGACTTGACCCTGGAAAAACTCGCTGCGCTCAAGCCTGCCTTCGAACGCAGCGAGAAAGGTACGCTCACTGCCGGCAATTCCACGCCGCTGACCGACGGCGCCTCCCTGGTGCTGCTCGGCAGCGAAGCCTGGGCGCGGGAGCGCGGTTTGCCGATCCTGGCGTACCTGCGCGATGGCGAAGCGGCGGCGGTGGATTTCGTCAACGGTGCCGAGGGCCTGTTGATGGCGCCGGTGTACGCCGTGCCGCGTTTGCTGGCGAGGAACGGCCTGACGCTGCAGGACTTCGATTACTACGAGATTCACGAAGCGTTCGCGGCCCAGGTGTTGTGCACGCTCAAGGCGTGGGAGGATGCGGACTACTGCAAGACACGCCTCGGGCTGGATGCGCCGCTGGGGTCTATCGACCGCAGCCGGCTCAACGTCAAGGGCAGTTCGCTGGCAGCCGGGCACCCGTTTGCTGCCACCGGTGGGCGTATCGTCGCCAACCTGGCCAAGCTGCTGGATGCCGCGGGCAAGGGACGCGGGCTGATTTCGATCTGCGCCGCCGGTGGGCAAGGTGTGACGGCAATCATCGAACGTTGATTGCACCGGAAATTGGCATATTGGATGCATTCTTAAACGGTCAAAGGTCGGTAGCCCCTCCCCGAGGCGAGTGGATTGCCGTATAACGAGTGCCATACGCGTGTTTGGTAATAAAGGACCCACAATAAAAGCTGATGAAGACTCCTAAACGCATTGAACCCCTGATCGAAGACGGTCTGGTCGACGAAGTGCTGCGCCCACTCATGAGTGGTAAAGAAGCAGCTGTTTATGTGGTGCGCTGCGGCAACGAATTGCGTTGCGCCAAGGTTTACAAGGAGGCGAATAAACGAAGTTTTCGTCAGGCGTCCGAATACCAGGAAGGCCGCAAGGTCCGCAACAGCCGGCAGGCCCGGGCCATGGCCAAGGGTTCCAAGTTCGGTAAGAAAGAAACCGAGGACGCCTGGCAGAACGCTGAAGTCGCGGCGTTGTTCCGCCTGGCCGGTGCCGGCGTTCGCGTGCCCAAGCCCTACGACTTCCTCGAAGGCGTGCTGTTGATGGAACTGGTGGCCGACGAGTACGGCGATGCGGCGCCGCGTCTGAATGATGTGGTGCTGGAGCCGGACCAGGCGCGCGAATACCACGCCTTCCTGATTTCCCAGATCGTGCTGATGCTGTGTACCGGCCTGGTGCACGGTGACCTGTCCGAGTTCAACGTACTGCTCACACCTACGGGGCCGGTGATCATCGACCTGCCCCAGGCGGTGGATGCGGCGGGCAACAACCACGCGTTCAACATGCTGGAGCGGGATGTGGGCAACATGGCGTCCTACTTCGGGCGTTTTGCGCCGGAGTTGAAGAAGACCAAGTACGCCAAGGAAATGTGGGCGTTGTATGAAGCCGGCACTTTGCACCCGGCCAGCATCTTGACCGGCGAGTTCGACGAACCGGAAGAGCTGGCGGATGTCGGCGGCGTGATCCGCGAAATCGAAGCAGCACGGCTGGATGAAGAGCGACGCCAGGCGATTCGGGCGGCGGATGATGCGCCGCCAGGCAAAGCGTCGGAAGAGCCTCCGCCGCCGCCTTGGATGCAGTGATCCCCACGCTGTTGTCGATCTAAAAGTGAGGAAGTGATCTTCAAGCAATTGGAGATCTAAAAATGTGGGAGGGGGCTTGCCCCCGATGGCACCGTGTCAGTCGATACTTGTATTGACTGGTCCACTGCTATCGGGGGCAAGCCCCCTCCCACATTGGTTTTGTGTACACCTTTTACTCCTTCAGGCGCAGCAACTGCCCGACGCCAACTCCTTGAGAATCGGACAATCCGGCCGGTGATCCCCCTGGCAGTGCTCCACCAGGTCCTGCAACGTATCGCGCAGTTGCCCCAGCTCGCGAATCTTCTGGTTCAACTCCTCGATATGCTGGCGCGCCAAGGCTTTCACGTCGGCGCTGGCCCGGTGCCGGTCTTGCCACAGGGCCAGCAACTTGCCGACTTCCTCCAGGGAAAACCCCAGGTCCCGCGAACGCTTGATAAACGCCAGGGTGTGCAACTCGTCGGGGCCGTACACGCGGTAGCCGCTGTCGGTGCGATGGGCGGCTTTCAGCAGGCCGATGGATTCGTAGTAGCGAATCATCTTCGCGCTCAAGCCACTTGAGCGCGCCGCTTGGCCGATGTTCATGCTCATGGGTGCGGGTCCTCCAGATCCTTGGGTTTCCAGGTTTTCAACAGCAGGGCATTGCTTACCACGCTGACGCTGGACAGCGCCATCGCCGCGCCGGCCAGTACCGGGTTGAGCAGACCGAACGCCGCCAGGGGAATGCCGATCAAGTTATACACAAAGGCCCAGAACAGGTTCTGGCGGATTTTCGCGTAGGTCTTGCGGCTGATCTCCAGCGCGGCCGGTACCAGGCGTGGATCGCCACGCATCAGGGTGATGCCGGCTGCGTGCATGGCCACGTCGGTGCCGCCCCCCATGGCGATACCGATATCAGCGGCGGCCAGCGCCGGGGCGTCGTTGATGCCATCGCCGACCATCGCCACCACGCCGGTTTTTTTCAGTTTGGCCACGGTGGCGGCTTTATCGGCGGGGAGCACTTCGGCATGCACATCGTCGATCCCCAGCGCTTGGGCGACCACCTGGGCACTGCCACGATTGTCGCCGGTGAGCAAATGGCTGCTGATGTGTCGCGCCTTGAGTTGTGTCACCGCCTCCAGAGCGCCGGGCTTGAGGGTGTCACCGAAGGCGAAGAGCCCCAGTACACGCGGTTGCGCGCCTTGTTCGATCAACCAGGACAAGGTACGGCCTTCGGCTTCCCAATGCTTGGCGGAGGCGGCCAGGTCGCCTGCCTCCAAACCGCTTTCCTCCAGCAGGCGCCGGTTGCCCAGGGCCAGTAACCGGCCGTCGAGGGTGCCGGCAATGCCGCGCCCGGTCAGGGATTGGCTGGCGCTGACATCCTCGACCTTCAAGCCTTGCTCGTTGCACGCATCCAGCACGGCCTTGGCCAGGGGGTGTTCGCTGCCGCGTTGCAGGGCGCCGGCCTGTTGCAGCAACAGGGATTGGTGGCCGTCGACCGCCGCCAGGTGCGCGATTTTTGGCGTACCGGAGGTGAGGGTGCCGGTCTTGTCGAATACCACGGCGCTCACGGCATGGGCACGCTCCAAGGCTTCGGCGTCCTTGATCAGGATGCCGTGGCGCGCGGCGACGCCGGTGCCCGCCATGATCGCGGTCGGTGTTGCCAGGCCCAGGGCACATGGGCAGGCGATCACCAGCACCGCGACCGCATTGATGATCGCTGTCTCCAGTGAGGCGCCATACAGCCACCAGCCCAGCAGCGTGATCAACGCCAGTACCAGCACGGTCGGGACGAAGACCTGGCTGACTTTATCCACCAGTTTCTGGATCGGTGCCTTGGCGGCCTGGGCGTCCTCCACCAGGCGGATGATCCGCGCCAGTACGCTCTCTGCGCCGAGGGCCAGGGTACGTACCAGCAAGCGTCCTTCGCCGTTGATGGCGCCGCCGGTGACCTTGTCCCCCGGTTGTTTTGGTACCGGCAGGCTTTCGCCGCTGATCAGGGCTTCATCGGCGTGGCTCTGGCCCTCCACCACTTCACCGTCCACCGGGAAGCGTTCGCCGGGTTTGACCAGCACCAGGTCATTGAGGGTCAGCGCGCTGATGGCGACGTCTTCTTCCTGGCCCTCACGCACCCGGATCGCCCGCTCCGGGCGCAGGGCTTCGAGCGCACGGATGGCGCTGGCGGTCTGGCGTTTGGCGCGGCTTTCCAGGTATTTGCCGAGCAGCACCAGGGCGATCACCACCGCCGAGGCTTCGAAATACAGATGGGGCATGCTGCCGGCCGGGGCAGTGAGCCACTCATACAGGCTCAGGCCGTAACCGGCGCTGGTGCCGATGGCCACCAACAGGTCCATATTGCCGGCGCCGGCACGCACGGCTTTCCACGCGGCGATATAAAAACGTGCACCAAAGATGAACTGCACCGGCGTGGCCAGGGCGAACTGCACCCAGGCCGGGAGCATCCAGTGCAGGCCGAAGGGTTGCACCAGCATCGGCACCACCAGGGGCAACGCCAGCACAATAGCCAGCGTCAGCGACCAGCGTTCGCGGTGCAGGCGCTGGGCCTGATCGGCGTCGGTCTTGGTTTCGGTTTGCGGCAGGGAGGCGGTGTAGCCGGCCTTGTCGACGGCGGCGATCAGCACGGCGGGGTCCATCTGGCCGAGTACTTCGACATGGGCGCGCTCGTTGGCCAGGTTGACGCTGACACGTTGCACTCCCGGTACCTTGCCCAACGCGCGCTCGACACGCCCAGCGCAGCTGGCGCAGGTCATGCCACCGATGGGCAGGTCAAACGTGGTGGATCCATTCATGGGGCAGTCCTCCTAAGACGTTGCCCCTAGGATCAACCTTGACCTGTGGGGAAGGTCAAGTGCCTTTAATACTCCAGTGCCGTGGGCTGGAGGTACATGCCCTCGGGGCCCTGGGCGATGCGCAGCTTGCGTACGTCACCGGCCTTAAGCGTGATGTTCTGCGCGGGTGGCGCCAGCAGGCCAGGCAGGCAACCGGGCGATTGGCCCGGCAGCAACTTCAGGCGCAACGACACATTGCCGGTGGGCAGGTTGAATGAGGTGGACTGTTCCTGAAACAAGCGCCCGGCCAACTGGTCCTGGATGTACAGGCCGATCTCGCAGTTGGTCGGTACTTCCAGGCGTTCGCGGGAAATGATCAGCACTGCATAGTCTTCGGCGGCACTGGCCATGGGCGCAGCGGCAGACAGGCTCATCAGGCCGGCAAGGGCAAAAAACGACCAGCGCATGGCGAATGCTCCGTGGTTCACATCAAAGATAAGTGAAGCTTGGCCGAGGCCGCGCCCGAATACCAGCCCGGCTGATATTTTCAAAACTTGACCTTGCTATCGTGGCAAGGTTGAGACTGGGTCCAACCTCATTCAAGGAGTCATGTCATGCAAATATTCAACGTTCAAGGAATGACCTGCGGCCATTGCGTTCGGGCGGTGACCCAGGCGGTGCAGGGTCAAGACCCGGCGGCCAGTGTGAAGGTCGATCTGGCGGCCAAGAAGGTTGAGGTTGAAAGCCGCCTGCCTGCCGAGCAGATCATCAGCCTGATCGGCGAAGAGGGTTACACGGCCACGCTCGCCTGATTTTCTGATAGTTAGCGAGCTAACGTAATGTTCAAGGCACTCAAGCGCGGCTAGACTGTCGGGCTGCCGACTCACTTGGGTGCCCGATGAACCTGCGAATAATCCTGATTTTGGGTGCCTTGAGCGCCTTTGCGCCGCTGGCGATCGACTTCTACCTGCCCGGTTTTCCGGCGATGGCCACGGCTTTCGCCACCGATGAAAAACATATCCAGCTGACCCTGGCGGTGTATTTCGGGGGGCTGGCGATCGGTCAATTGATCTATGGTCCGCTGGCGGACCGCTTTGGCCGACGTGTGCCGCTGCTCAGCGGCGTGACCCTGTTCACCCTGGCATCCTTTGCCTGTGCCTATGCACCTTCCCTCGAATGGCTGATCGGCGCACGTTTCGTGCAGGCCCTCGGCGGATGTGCGGGCATGGTGATTTCGCGAGCGGTGGTCAGCGATAAATGTGATGCCGTGGGCTCGGCCAAGGTGTATTCGCAATTGATGCTGGTGACCGGCCTGGCGCCGATTCTCGCGCCGCTGGCGGGTGGGGTGATGGTGGGGGTGTGGGGTTGGCAGTCGATTTTCCTGGCCCTGTCGGTGTTCAGCGTGATGGCGGCCATCGCTGTGGCGTTCGGCCTGCCGGAAACCTTCCCGGCCCATCAGCCGCGCCAGCCTTTGTCCGGGTCGCTGCGCCGTTATGGCGCGCTGCTGTCAGACCCGGTTTACCTGGGTTACGCGTTGACCGGGGGGATTTCGATTGCCGGCATGTTTGCCTATATCGCCGGATCGCCGTTCGTATTCATCAAACTCTATGGCGTGCCTGCCGAGCATTACGGCTGGCTGTTCGGCTCCAACGCCGCGGGCTTCATCCTGGTTGCCCAGGTTAACGCGCGCTTGCTGGCCAAGCGCGGCCCGGCGTTTTTGTTGTCGCGCACGGTGTGGGTCTACGTCCTGGCCGCGTTGACCTTGCTCGGTATTGCCGCGTTGCGTACGCAGGCCTTGTGGCCATTGCTGGTGCCGCTGTTTATCTGCATCGCTAGCCTGGGCTGTATTTTGCCCAACACCTCGGCGTGTGCGATGAGCGGGCAGGGCGCTCGTGCCGGGAGCGCCTCGGCGTTGCTCGGCTGCATTCAGTTCGGTGTGGCAGCGGGTGCCGCGTCGTTGGTGGGCGTGCTGCATGACGGCACGGCAATGCCGATGGCCATGGTCATCAGCTTGTGCGGTGTATTGGCCGTGACGATTGCGATGTCGACCCAGCGCCTGCAACGGGCAAGGGCCGTGCAGGCGCAGGCGCAGGACTGAGGTACGGATCAGCCAGCGGCGGAGCGTTGCTGGCCGAGCGGAAAGCGATGGGGGGCCTGGATGCGGGCTTGCAGGGTGTCGGCAAAGGCGCGGGCCTCGGCTTCACTGCGGAAGGTGATAGCGTCGCCGTCGAGACGAACCTGCCATTTATTGCCCGGGGATTTTGCTAACGCTTTTATCAGGATCTTCATTGCTGACTTCCTCACGTAAAAGAATCGTGGCAAAGGCGGCCAATATAAACCCGAACACGTTCACAAATATGACAAAAGTCAACTCTCTGACTAGCGGTGTCGTCCGTTCCTCGCAGGAAGAACGGGCGACACCGACAGACCGGTCTTAGAACCCTTCCAGCACGATCTTGCCCTTGGCCTTGCCGCTTTCCAGCAGCGCATGGGCGCGGCGCAGGTTCTCGGCGTTGATCACACCGAAGTGCTCGCCCACCGTGGTTTTCAGGGTGCCGTCATCGATCAGCGCGGCCACGCGGTTGAGCAGGTTGTGCTGCTCGATCATGTCCGGCGTCTCGAACATTGAGCGGGTGTACATGAATTCCCAGTGCAGCGACAGGCTCTTGCGCTTGAGCTTGCTCACGTCCAGCGCCTTGGGGTCGTCGATCAGTGCCAGCTTGCCCTGGGGCTGCAAGGCTTCCACCAGTTGATCCAGATGATGGTCGGTCTGGGTCAGGCTGGCGACGTGGGTGACTTGCGGGTGGCCGGCTGCTTTCAGCGCTTCGCTCAGGGGTTGGCTATGGTCGATCACCAGGTCGGCGCCGAGGGCCTTGGTCCACGCTTGGGTTTGCGGGCGTGACGCGGTGCCGATGACTTTCAATGCGGTGAGCTGGCTGGCCAACTGAGTCAGGATCGAACCTACGCCGCCGGCCGCGCCGACGATCAGCAGGCTCTGGCCTTCGTCTTCTTTACCTTCACGCACTTGCAGGCGTTCGAACAACAGTTCCCAGGCGGTGATGGCGGTCAGCGGCAGCGCAGCGGCCTCGGCATAACCCAGGCTCTTGGGCATATGGCCGACGATGCGCTCGTCCACGGTGTGCAGCTCGCTGTTGCCGCCCGGGCGAACCAGGGAGCCGGCGTAGAACACCTTGTCGCCGGCCTTGAACAGCGTCACGTCGCTGCCGACCGCCTTGACCACGCCGGCCACGTCCCAACCGAGCACTTTGGCGGCGCCGTTTTCCGGGGCGACGTTCTGGCGCACCTTGGTGTCCACCGGGTTGACCGAGATGGCTTTGACCTCCACCAGCAGCTCGCGCGGGCCGGCGATGGGCGCCGGCAGCTCGATGTCTTGCAGGGACTTGGGGTCGTTGATTGGCAGTGAGGCGTAGTAGGCAATGGCTTTCATGGGGGCTCCAGAAGTTGGGGATTGACTGTAGGAGTGAGCCTGCTCGCGGAAAACGCATAGGCGCCGTGCTGAACCAGAAGCGCTGCGTCATCGTTTACGATTTTCGCGAGCACGCTCGCTCCTACAAAAAAAGCAGAGTGATCAGGCGAGAAATTTCAGGCGCTTGAGTTCGAAGTGCTCGAGCACATCAGCGGCCTTGGCGCGGAAGCTCTGGATATGGGCGCTTTGGTCGTGGGCGGCGAGCGCTGCATCGTTGCTCCAGCGTTCGAGCATGTAGAAGGTCTCGGGGTGTTGCAGGTCCTGATGCAGGTCGTACTGCTCGCACCCGGCTTCCAGGCGGGTCGGTGCCAACAGGCCACGCAGCAGGGGTTCCAGGGTGTCTTGTTGGCCGGGTTTGGCGATCAGCGTGGCGATGACGTTAAAGGCAGCGGACATATTCGACTCCTGACACGGGATGAATGAGATGCACCGATCATTGGCTATTTCAGGCGAAGATAAAAGCGGCTAAAACAGCAGTCTGTTTCAATAATATTTTGATAATGGATGGGTTGAATGCTGCGTTTCGATGATTTGCAGTTGTTTGTTCGGGCGGCGGACTTGGGCAGTTTGTCGGCGGCGGCGCGGGTCATGGACCTGTCGCCCGCGGTGGCCAGTGCCGCCTTGAAGCGAATTGAACAACAACTGGGCGCGCGGTTGCTGGCGCGCTCCACCCGCAGCCTGCGCCTGACCGCCGAAGGGGAAGGCTTCCTGGAATATGCACGTGCGGCGCTGGGGTCGTTGGATGAAGGGCGCCGCTTGCTCGCCAGCGGCCAGGACCATGTCAGCGGAGTATTGCAGCTGTCAGCCCCGTCGGATTTTGGTCGCAACCAGCTGTTGCCGTGGCTCGATGAGTTCCAGCGTGAGTACCCGCAGTTGACGGTGCGCCTGTTGCTGGGCGATCGGATCGCCGACCTGTTCCGTCAACCGGTGGACATCGCCCTACGCTACGGCGAGCCGGAGGACTCCAGCCTGATCGCGTTGCCTGTCGCACCGGACAATCTGCGTGTGCTGTGTGCGGCGCCCAGCTACCTCGCGCGGATGGGGGCGCCGCGTCACCTGGAGCAACTGGCCCAGCACAATTGCCTGTTGTACATGCTCGGCAGTCGCGTCCATGACCATTGGAGTTTCCACGACGGCAAACGCGAGGTCAGCCTGACGGTCAGCGGTGACCGCTTCAGTGATGACGCTGATGTGGTGCGACGTTGGGCGGTGGCGGGTGTAGGCATTGCCTACAAGTCCTGGCTGGATGTGAGCACCGATGTACTGGCTGGGCGCTTGCGCGTGATCCTGCCGGAGCTGCGCGGCGAACGTACGCCGCTCAATCTGCTGTGCGCGCACCGCGCGCAGTTGAGCAAGCCCATCAACCTGCTGCGGGAAATGCTCGTGTCCCGCTGTGCGAAATTGACAGCACAAAGGTTGGAGCTATTGACCTCTGGGTAATTGCCTCCAGCAAAGCAGGAAACTTCACTCAGGTCCTGTCCTGTTCTGAGCTGCCGGACGCCGCGGAACCGGCTGTTTGCGCACCTATACTTTGGCGCCAACCGCAGCAGACATATGATTTAACAGGGAGTGAAACGATGGAACAGGCACCTTGCATCAGTCAGATCGCCAGCTTGCTCGCCGAGCCCAAACGCACCGCAATGCTCTGGGCGTTGATGGACGGATCGACCAAGTCTGCGGATGAGTTGGCGACACTCGCCGGGCTGTCACCGGCGTCGGCCAATGCGCACCTGGCGCGCCTGGCCGGCAGCGGCTTGCTGCGGGTCGAGGCGCGTCGTGGCAAGCGGCTGTTTCGCGTGGCCGCCGCCGATGTCACCACCGCCATTGATGCCTTGGCCAGTACCACCATGGCCAGTGCGGTGCGTACTACGCCGAACGCATTACCGGTGGCACTGGTGGCGCCACCGCTGTTGCGCCGCGCACGGTTGTGCCATGGCCACCTGGGCGGTGAACTGGCGGCGGCGTTGTATCAACGGATGCTGGCGGCAGGGTGGATCGAGCGTCACGAGCAGCGTATCGAGGTGACCGTTAAAGGCGCGCAGCACCTGGCGGGTCTGGGCATTTTCACCCAGGCCCTGGCGTCTCCGCTGGTCTGCGACTGTTTCGACTGGAGCCAGCAGCAACCCCACCTTGGGGGCGCGTTGGGGGCGGGGCTGTTGCAACTGTTCATGCAGTCGAACTGGATCAACGCGCTCAATGATTCCCTGACGTTGCTGGTGAGCGATACCGGCTTGGTGGAAATCACCCGTTTGGCTGCCTCCCACCGGCACTAGTTTCGGTTTGCGCGGTAGCAGGGTCGTTCAGAGTTTCGGTCAGGTCGCATCCAGCAATAATCGGGAAAAACGATGCCGCACACTCGCTGAGGGGATTTCCACACAGGGGGTGCGGCATGGGTAAGCAAGGCTATAGCGCGGCAGAGCGATTGGAACGGTTGCCCATCAGTGGCTACCACCGAGTCATCTTTATCATCATCGCCCTGGCGTTTTTCTTCGACTCCATGGACCTGGCGATGATGACTTTCCTTCTAGGCTCGATCAAAGCCGAGTTCGGCCTGAGCACGGCACAGGCCGGCTTGCTCGCCAGTTCGAGTTTCTTCGGCATGGTGGTGGGCGCTTCGTTGTCCGGGATGCTTGCGGATCGTTTCGGGCGCAAGCCGGTATTCCAGTGGAGCATCGTGTTGTGGGGCATTGCCAGCTACCTGTGTTCCACCGCGCAGACGGTGGAGACGCTGACGTTGTTTCGCATCCTGCTGGGCATAGGCATGGGCATGGAGTTTCCCATCGCGCAGTCGATGCTCTCGGAGCTGATTCCGGCCAAACGGCGCGGGCGCTATATCGCCTTGATGGATGGGTTCTGGCCGTTGGGCTTTGTGGCGGCGGGCGTGCTGAGTTATTTCTTGTTGCCGGTGATTGGCTGGCGCGACATCTTCCTGGTGCTGGCCGTGCCAGCGGTCTTCGTGTTGGCGATCCGGTTTTTTATCCCGGAGTCACCGCGCTGGCTGGAGCAGGCCGGGCGAACTGAGGCGGCAGACAAGGTGCTGTTGGGCATCGAGCAAAAGGTGCGTGACTCCCTGGGCCGTGCTGACTTGCCGCAGCCCATCCGCCTGCCACGGGTGGAGAGCGCGCCGGGGAATTTTTTCTCGGCGTTTCAGCAATTGTGGTCGGCGCAGTACCGCCAGCGCACGATGATGATCTGGAGCGTGTGGTTCTTTGCCTTGCTCGGCTTCTACGGGTTGACCTCGTGGTTGAGTGCGCTGTTGCAGCAGTCGGGTTTTGCCGTGACCCAGTCGGTGTACTACACCGTGATCATTTCCCTGGGCGGGATCCCCGGCTTCTTGATGGCGGCTTGGCTAGTGGAGCGTTGGGGGCGCAAGCCGGTGTGCGTCGTGACATTGCTGGGTGGCGGGGTGATGGCGTTCCTGTATGGGCAGAGCGCGGTGTTTGGCGGCAACGTTGGCCTGCTGATTACGTCAGGACTGTTGATGCAGTTCTTCCTGTTTGGCATGTGGGCGGTGTTGTACACCTACACGCCGGAACTGTATCCCACCTCGGCGCGCGCGACGGGCTCCGGGTTTGCATCGGCAATTGGCCGGGTCGGGTCGTTGCTGGGGCCGTTGGTGACGGGGTTGGTATTCCCGATCACCGGCCAGGGCGGGGTGTTTGCCTTGGGGGCGCTGTGTTTTGCGGTGGCCGCGCTGGTGGTATGGGTGTTCGGGATGGAAACGAAGGGCAAGACGCTTGAGGAACTCGCCGAAATCTAAAGCGCAACACGCAACCACTGTGGGAGGAGCGGTGCCCCTCCCACATCCAGCCTGCATTCATCCAGTGAGTGCGGGTTACGGTTTGACCAGTCGCGCATCCAGGCTGTTTTGTGCCAGGCGTTTGGCCTGGTCCTGGGTCATGCCCAGGGCGGTGTACAGCGCGTGGAAGTTCTCGGTGACATAGCCGCCGAAGTACGCCGGGTCGTCCGAGTTCACCGTCACCTTCACGCCACGTTCGAGCATCTCGAGGATGTTGTGCTGGGCCATGTCGTCGAACACGCAGAGCTTGGTGTTGGACAGCGGGCATACGGTCAGCGGGATCTGCTCGTCGATGATGCGCTGCATCAGGCGTTCGTCTTCGATGGCGCGCACGCCATGGTCGATGCGCTGGATTTTCAGCAAGTCGATGGCTTCCCAGATGTACTCCGGCGGGCCTTCTTCGCCGGCGTGGGCTACCGTGAGGAAGCCTTCGTGGCGAGCGCGGTCGAACACGCGCTGGAACTTGCTCGGTGGGTGGCCCATTTCCGAACTGTCCAGGCCGACGGCCACGAACGCATCGCGGAACGGCAGGGCCTGGTCGAGGGTTTTCTCGGCTTCGGCTTCGCTCAAGTGGCGCAGGAAGCTGAGGATCAAACCACTGGTGATGCCCAATTGTTGCTCGCCATCTTTAAGCGCGGCGGCGATGCCGTTGAGCACCACTTCGAACGGCACACCACGGTCGGTGTGGGTCTGCGGGTCGAAGAAAGGTTCGGTGTGAATCACGTTCTGCGCCTTGCAACGCAGCAGGTAGGCCCAGGTCAGGTCGTAGAAATCCTGGGACGTGCGCAACACGTCGGCGCCCTTGTAATACAGGTCGAGAAACTCTTGCAGGTTGTTGAAGGCATAGGCCTTGCGCAGGGTTTCGACGTCGTTCCATGGCAGCGCAATCTTGTTGCGCTCGGCCAGGGCGAACAGCAACTCCGGCTCCAGCGAGCCTTCCAGGTGCAGGTGCAATTCAGCCTTGGGCAGGGCGTTGAGCCAATCGTACATTTCTAAAATCTCATCAGGTGCAATGGCGGCATTCTACAGGCCATGGCTGAAATAATCGGCAAAACCTGACCAGCAGGAGAGTATTGGTTTGATTCACGCAAGGGCGACGTGAACTAAGGTGTAACGAAACGTTAGCGGCTTGGCGCAGTCTGTACCCCATCAATGACTGATCTGCCGCACTAAAAGGCCCGGAATGCTCACATCCCTCAAGCAAGAAAAATTCATGCTGCTGGCGCTGATTGCCGCCATCGCCGCCTATCCGCTGGAGCACTGGATGCTCCACAGCGGGCAAATGGTAGCGCTGCTGGCCGGCCTGGTGCTGATCGGCTTTATCGTGGTCGCCTCCATGCGCGTTGCCCACCATGCCGAGCAACTGGCGGAAAAGGTGGGCGACCCCTACGGCACCATGATCCTGACCCTGGCCGCCGTGCTGGTGGAAGTGGTGATCCTGGCGATCATGATGAGTAACGAACCGTCCCCCACGCTGGTGCGCGACACCATCTATTCGGCGGTGATGCTCGACATCAACGGCATCCTCGGCCTGGCCGCGCTGATGGGCGGGATCAAGCACGGCGAACAGTCCTACAACGATGATTCGGCGCGGACCTACAGCGTGATGATCCTCACTGCCATGGGCGTGTCGATGGTGGTGCCGGAGTTTATCCCTGAGGCGGACTGGAAAATTTACTCTGCATTCACCATCGGCGCGATGGTGGTGCTGTACACCTTGTTCCTGCGCATGCAGGTGGGCCCGCACAGTTACTTCTTCAGCTACAGCTACCCGGAAAAGCGTCGCAAGCAATTGCCGGAGGAAGAGGCGCCGCCGGTGAACCTGGCGTTCTCCATCGGCACCCTGGTGTTTGGCGTGATTGTGATCGGTGCGCTGGCCGAGGTGATGTCCAAGACGCTCGACCTCGGCCTGGAAGGCACGGGCGCTCCGCCGGTGGTCACGGCGATCGTGGTCGCCGCTATCTCGGCGGCACCGGAAATTCTGACGGCGTTGCGGGCCGCGTTGGCCAACCGCATGCAGTCGGTGGTGAATATTGCGCTGGGGGCATCGTTGTCGACGGTGATCCTGACGGTGCCCGTGATGGAGGCCATGGCGCTCTACACCGGGCAGCCGTTCCAGATGGCGATGACGCCGGTGCAAACGGTGATGGTGCTGATCACGCTGATCGTCAGCGCGATCAACCTCAACGATGGCGAAACCAACGCCATCGAAGGGATGACCCATTTTGTGTTGTTTGCGACGTTTATCATGTTGTCGATGTTGGGCTTGTAAGCACCGCGCAATCCAATGTGGGAGGGAGCAAGCTCCCTCCCACATTCTGACCCGTGTTTGACTTAGGTTCCGGCGATTAGCCGCCGCGCCGCCTGGCTGTGATCGGCGATCAAGCCTTTCAGGTCCAGGCCTTCGACCTGTCCGTCGATCACCCGCCATTTGCCGGCGATCATTACCCGGTCCGCGCGGTCGGCGCCGCACAACAGCAGCGCTGAAATCGGATCGTGGCTGCCGGAGAAGCGCAGCTCATCCAGTTTGAACAGCGCGAGGTCGGCCTGTTTGCCCACGGCCAATTCACCGATGTCCGTACGGCCCAGCAGGTGTGCCGACCCTTTTGTCGCCCAGCCCAGCACGCCCTCGGGTGTGATTTTTTGCGCGCCGTATCGCAGGCGCTGGATGTACAGCGCCTGGCGAGTTTCGAGGATCATGTTCGAGGCATCGTTGGAGGCCGAGCCGTCCACGCCCAGGCCGATGGGCACGCCGGCCGCGAGCAGGTCGAGGGTCGGGCAAATACCGGAAGCCAGGCGCATGTTCGAACTTGGGCAGTGGCAGACCCCGGTGCCGGCGGCACCCAGGCGCGCGATTTCGTCCGGGTTGAAATGAATGCCATGTGCCAGCCACGTGCGCGGCCCGAGCCAGCCGACGCTGTCGAGGTAATCCACGGTGCGCAGGCCGAAGCGCTGCAGGCAGAAATCTTCCTCGTCGAGGGTTTCCGCCAGGTGAGTGTGCAGGCGTACATCGAGGCTCTCGGCCAGTTCGGCGCTGGCGCGCATGATTTCCGGGGTGACGGAAAACGGTGAGCAGGGCGCGAGGGCGATCTGGATCTGCGCGCCCTCGCCGCGTTCGTGGTACTGGCGGATCAGGCGTTGGCTGTCGTCCAGGATGACAGAGCCTTCTTGCACCGTCTGTTGCGGCGGCAGGCCACCGTCGGCTTCGCCCAGGCTCATGGAACCGCGGGTGAGCATGGCGCGCATACCCAGTTCGCGCACCGTTTCGACTTGCACGTCGATGGCATTTTCCAGGCCGTCGGGGAACAGGTAGTGGTGGTCAGCCGCCGTGGTGCAGCCTGAAAGCAGTAACTCCGCCAGCGCAACTTTGGACGCGAGGGCGAGCTTTTCCGGGGTCAGTCGCGCCCATACCGGATACAAGGTCTTCAGCCATGGAAACAGCGGCTGGTTGACCACCGGCGCCCAGGCACGGGTCAGGGTTTGATAGAAGTGATGATGGGTGTTGATCAACCCTGGAAGAACCACATGCTCGCGGGCATCGAATACTTGTGCACAGGGCTGCGCAGGTGCTTGCCCTATGCCCAGCACTTCGGTGATCACACCGTCTTGCAGCACCAGGCCGCCACGGGCATCGAGGCCATTGGCAGTGAAAATCGCGCGGGGGTTTTTTAACCAGGTACGGGTCGCAGGCATTGGCCGGCTCCTCTGAATGATGGGTTCAGGTTTGCCAGCTCAGTGTTGCCCTGTCTGCTGATCCAGGGTCGCCGGGGAGGGCGAGGTGGGTAGATTACGTGTAGTTCTGGATCTGGTCTAGCTGTAGGAAAGCGCGGCTTTCGAGTTCATCGCGAGCCAGCGCGCTCCCACCTTTGATCGCGGCTTACCAAGGAATGGTGTGGCCCCGGTAGTCCACAAAGTGATGGCCGCCTTTGCCGGTGTAGGCATTCACCTGATCGACCAGGCCACGTACGCTGGTGGCGACATCGATGTGCGCGTTTTCGCCGCCCATGTCGGTTTTTACCCAGCCTGGGTGCAGGGACAGCACGGTCAATTTTTGATCGCCGAGTTGGGTGATAAAGCTGTTGGTCATCGAGTTGAGTGCGGCCTTGCTGGCTTTGTACAACGCCAGGTCCGAACCATCGGGAATGGTGACGCTGCCCAGCACCGAACTCATGAAGGCCAGCACACCACTGTCCTTGCGGATCTGTCCGACAAAGCGCTGGGCCAGGTTGATCGGCGCCACGGCGTTAGTGAAAAACAGCTGGCCGACTTCCGCCAGGGTGGCGTGGCCGGGCTCCTGGTTGGCGGGGCCCTTGACGCCGGCGTTGACGAACAGCAGGTCGAAGGTGCGGTCCTTGAGGCGCTGGCTCAGGGCAATCACGGCTTGCTGGTCGTCCATGTCGAGTTTCTCGATCTGAACCGGGCCAACGGCTTTCAGTGCATCGGCCTTGTTCGGGTCACGCACGGTGGCGGTCACGTTCCAACCGTCCTGGAGCAGTTGCTGGACCAGGCCAAGACCCAGCCCGCGAGAGGCGCCGATGATCAGTGCGGTTTTTGGCGTAGACATGAAGAGCTTCCTTTTCAGACGCGATTCAGGGAATTCAGCGCACCACCTTACCGCAGGCGTCGAAAAAAAGGAGCGGGCCTTGCTGATCAAAAAACGTACAGTTTGCGCCGAGCATTGCACGGCGTGCGACCTGTGTACTCTTGCACGGGTTATCCACAGCTTGCTCCACAGTTATTGTGCGCAAGCCACGGCTGTGGATATAAGCGCTGCGCTCCTTTGTTCTAAAGGCCATAAGCAGCCTAACTGACTGTTTTGGAGTGAGATTGGCTTGGGGACCGGCTAGCTTGAACAAAAACTGATCAATGCCCGCAAACCCTTGTGACAGAGGGGTTACAGACGAATGTGCTCAGCTTATCCACAGGCAGGTGCACAGTAGATGTGGGCAGTTTCAGCGTTGCAGCAGGATGCGCCCACGGCTTAAGTCGGCGAGCTGGATTTGCAGGGTCTCGATCTGCAGTTCGCCCAGGGCCAGTTGCAATTCCACGCCATTGGCGGTGAAGGTTTCCTCCACGACCAAGCCGCCGAGTTCGGCGACGCGCAGCTTGACCAGGTTCAGTTCGGAGAATCCGCAGGCGCAACTGAGCGGTACCCGGCTGATCAATTCAATACGTTCGGCCGTTTGCAGGCATTTATTCGCGCCGCCGCCGTAGGCACGGGCCAATCCACCAGTGCCCAACTGGATGCCGCCATACCAACGAATCACCAGCACCACGACCTGATCAAAACCTTGGGCTTCAATCGCCGCCAGGATCGGCCGGCCCGCCGTACCGCCGGGTTCGCCGTCGTCGTTGCTGCGGTACTGATCGGCCAGCTTCCAGGCCCAGCAGTTGTGTGTGGCGTTCAGGTCGCTGTGCTGCTCGATAAACCCTTGGGCTTCTTGTGGGCTGGTGATCGGTGCTGCGAGTGTGATGAAGCGGCTTTTGCGTATTTCTTCACGAAATTCGCAAAGGCCGGTAAGCGTGAAAGGCATAAGTTTCGTCGTCTAGAAGGCAGGCTTGATGCCACAGCCTTTGAGAATGATGTGGATCAGGTTGGTGCCGGCGTCTTCCATATCCTGCTTGGTCAGTTTGGTGCGACCGGTGACGCGGCAGATCTGGGTGGCGAAGTCGGCGTAGTGCTGGGTGCTGCCCCACAGCAGGAAGATCAGGTGCACGGGGTCGATGGGGTCCATCTTGCCGGCGTCGATCCAGGCCTGGAATACCGCGGCCCGGCCGCTGAACCAGGCGCGGTAGTCCTGGCTGAAATATTCGGTCAGGCATTCGCCGCCGCTGATGATCTCCATGGCGAAGATGCGTGAGGCCTGCGGCTGGCGCCGCGAGAATTCCATCTTGGTGCGGATGTAGCGCGTGAGTGCCACCGCGGGGTCGTCCTCGGCGGTCAGCGCGTTGAAGGTGCTGTCCCACAGTTCGAGGATATTGCTGAGCACCGCGATATACAGGCCCAGCTTGTTGGTGAAGTAGTAGTGCAAGTTGGCTTTCGGCAACCCGGCACTGGCAGCAATGGTGTTCATGCTGGTGCCCTTGTAGCCATGGCGCGCGAATTCATCTTCAGCCGCTTGAAGAATCGCTTGTTCGTTCTTTTGCCGAATACGGCTGGCGGGCTTCCCGGCGGGGTTGCTGTGGGCAGGAACTTCGAGGCTCATGGAGGTTTCCGTGCTGATCGATAGAGACGACGTGTGCACAGATAACCCACCCTCAAGCCTCAGACAAGTCCTGATGCAATAAAAGCGTCAAAGCGGTTCCAGAGTGTCGCTTTCTGGCCCGTGGTTTGCGGCCGCGGTGCCGGCCTTGGCTTCCGGCAGCAGCAGGCACAACACGATGGCCGTCAGCCCGCCGCTGGTGATGGCCGAGTCGAACAGGTTTTGCACCAGGGTTGGCATCAAGTGCAGCAGGTTGGGTTGGGCGGCAATGCCCAGGCCCACGCCAAAGGAGGTGGCGATGATCAGCATACTGCGTCGGTCCAGCGGTGCCTGCGCGAGGATGCGCACGCCGGCTGCTGCCACGCTGCCGAACATCACCAGGGTTGCGCCGCCCAATACCGGCTTGGGGATCTGCTGCAGTACTGCGCCGATCAGTGGAAACAGGCCGAGGCAAAACAGCACGACACCGATGTATAAGCCAACGTAGCGGCTGGCGACGCCGGTGAGTTGGATCACGCCATTGTTCTGGGCAAAGGTCGTGTTGGGGAAGGCACTGAACGTCGCTGCGATCATGCAACTGACGCCGTCCCCCAGCACGCCACCTTTGAGCCGGCTTATATAGGAAGGCCCGCTGATGGGCTGGCGGGCGATCATGCAATTGGCAGTGAGGTCGCCCACGGTTTCGATGCTGCTGATCAGATAAATCAGCGCGATCGGCAGGAAGGCGCTCCAGTCGAAGTTGAAACCAAAACGGAACGGCATCGGCACGCTGATCAAGGGCAGGTCGGGCAGGGCTTGGGGCACCAGCTTGCCGCTGAACCAGGCGGCTATGCTGCCAAGGGCTAGGCCGATGATGATCGCCGAGAGGCGCACCCATGGGGTATTGGAGCGGTTGAGCAGGATAATGGTCAATACCACGAACAGGCCTAGCGCCAGGTTGGTGGGCGCGCCGAAATCGGGGGCGTTGAAGCCGCCGCCCAGGTCGGTGATCCCAACCTTGATCAGGCTGATGCCGATCAGGGTGATGACAATCCCGGTGACCAGCGGCGTGATCACTCGACGCAATTGACCGATAAATCGGCTCAGTACGATCTGGACGGCTGCGCCGAAAAAGCACACACCGAAGATCATCGCCATGATGTCTTCCGGGCTACCGCCGCGTTGCTTCACGAGGAACCCGGCCGACAACACCGCGCCCAGAAACGCAAAGCTGGTGCCTTGCAGGCAGATCATGCCGGCGCCGATGCCAAATGGCCTGCGTGCCTGGATGAATGTGCCGACACCGGACACCATCAGCGCCATGCTGATCAGGTAGGGCAGGTGGGCGGTGAGGCCCAGGGTGGAACCGATGATCAGCGGCGGGGTGATGATGCCGACGAAGGCCGCCAGTACATGTTGCAGGGCGGCCAATATCGCCGCTAAGGGTTTTGGGCGGTCATTGAGGCCGTAGATCAGGTCACTGGGGCTGGAAGATTCTGGTGGCATGGCGGGCAAACTCGAGGCGGACGGTTCTAGGTCCCAGTGCCCTTGCAAAAAGCTGTCCAGTTGCTCAGCTTTTTGTGTGGAGCCCGAATTACCGGGTTGCCGCCAGACTTTCCAGGAAGCTTTCCAGCACCAAATGGGGGCGACGGCCTTTGCGCGTGACCGAAGCCAGGCTCAAATCGTAAAAGCGTGTAGCCGATTTCAGCGCGCGCAGTCGGCCTTGTTGCACCCAGAGGCTGGCGTAGTGGTCGGGCAGGTAGCCGATATAGCGGCCGGTCAGGATCAGGAACGCCATGCCTTCGCGGTCCGAAGCGCTGGCAGTGCAATTGAGTGCCTGGTAGTGGGCCTGGATCTCGGCGGGCAGGCGAAAGGTGGGGGCGATGGCGTCCTGGGTGTTGATACGTTCGTCGTCCAGTTGCTTGTCGTCGGCATAAAACAGGGGATGGCCAACCGCGCAGTAGAGCAGCGAGCGTTCGCTGTACAGCGGTTGGTATTCCAGGCCGGACAATGCACTGGCCTGGGGCACCACACCGACATGCAGGCGCCCGTCGAGTACGCCTTGTTCCACTTCATTGGGCGCGATCATGCGGATCTGGATTTGCACGTCCGGGCCGCGCTCCTTCAACTGCGCCAGGGCGTGAGTGATGCGCATGTGGGGCAGGGTGACCAGGTTGTCGGTGAGGCCAATGATCAACTCGCCGCGCAAATGCTGGTGCAGGCCGTTGACCTCGGTGCGAAAGCTTTCCAGGGCACTTAACAGTTGCAGGGCCGATTGGTAGACCTCGCGGCCTTCTTCGGTCAGGGAGAAACCGGCGCGCCCGCGTTGGCACAGCCTTAACCCGAGGCGTTGCTCCAGGTCGCTCATTTGCTGGCTGATGGCCGAGCGCCCGATGCCCAGCACGGTTTCCGCCGCCGAGAAGCCACCGCATTCCACCACGCTGCGGAAGATACGCAGCAGGCGAATATCGAAGTCACTGACTTGAGCCAGGGGATCGGGTCGGCGACTGCTCATAGTTTAGTGAATCCCTGACTGAAGGTTAGAAGAGTTGAATTTCACCGACTTTATCCCCGTGGCAATTTAGCTGCAACAACGCTTTTTCAATCCCGACGCTGCCTGTTGCCCTGCGAGGTTTTGCTGATGAACATGCCCGAAAACGCCCCATCGTCCCTGGCCAGCCAACTGAAGTTGGACGCGCACTGGATGCCCTACACCGCCAACCGTAACTTCCAGCGCGACCCGCGCCTGATCGTGGCCGCCGAAGGCAGCTGGTTGACCGATGACAAGGGGCGCAAGGTTTACGATTCGTTGTCGGGGCTGTGGACCTGCGGCGCCGGGCATACGCGCAAGGAGATCCAGGAAGCCGTCGCCAAGCAACTGGGTACCCTGGATTACTCGCCGGGCTTTCAATACGGTCATCCGCTGTCCTTCCAATTGGCGGAAAAGATCACCGACCTGACCCCAGGCAACCTGAACCACGTGTTCTTCACTGACTCCGGCTCCGAGTGCGCCGACACGGCGGTGAAAATGGTGCGTGCCTATTGGCGCCTGAAAGGCCAGGCGACCAAGACCAAGATGATTGGGCGTGCCCGTGGTTATCACGGTGTGAACATCGCCGGTACCAGCCTGGGCGGCGTCAACGGCAACCGTAAGCTGTTTGGCCAGGCGATGATGGATGTCGACCATCTGCCTCACACCTTGCTGGCCAGCAATGCCTTTTCCCGCGGCATGCCGGAGCAGGGCGGTATCGCCTTGGCCGATGAGCTGCTCAAGCTGATCGAATTGCATGACGCGTCGAACATCGCGGCAGTGTTTGTCGAGCCGATGGCCGGTTCCGCTGGCGTGCTGGTGCCGCCACAGGGTTATCTCAAGCGCCTGCGTGAAATCTGCGACCAGCACAACATCCTGTTGGTATTCGATGAAGTGATCACCGGTTTTGGCCGTACCGGCTCGATGTTCGGTGCGGACAGCTTCGGCGTGACCCCGGACTTGATGTGCATCGCCAAGCAAGTCACCAACGGCGCGATCCCGATGGGCGCAGTGATTGCCAGCAGCGAGATCTACCAGACCTTCATGAACCAGGCGACGCCGGAGTACGCAGTGGAGTTCCCCCACGGCTACACCTATTCGGCGCACCCGGTGGCATGTGCCGCTGGCTTGGCGGCACTGGATCTGCTGCAGAAGGAAAACCTGGTGCAGAGCGTGGCCGAAGTCGCGCCACACTTTGAGAATGCGCTGCACGGCTTGAAGGGCAGCAAGAACGTAATCGACATTCGTAACTACGGCCTGGCCGGTGCGATCCAGATTGCCCCGCGTGATGGTGATGCGATCGTGCGTCCATTCGAGGCCGGCATGGCTTTGTGGAAAGCCGGCTTTTACGTGCGCTTTGGTGGGGACACCCTGCAGTTTGGGCCAACCTTCAACAGCAAGCCGCAGGACCTGGATCGTCTGTTTGATGCGGTCGGCGAAGTGCTGAACAAGATCGACTGATTTCTCCTTCTATATAGAACAACTTTTCAGGAGCCCTGCATGAGCCTTATCCAGCATTTGATCAATGGCCAGTTGGTCAGCGAGACCGGTCGCACTGCCGATGTGTACAACCCGTCCACTGGCCAGGTGATTCACCAGGTGCCGTTGGCCAGCCGCGAGACTATTCAGAGCGCAATCGATTCGGCCAAGGCAGCGTTTCCGGCCTGGAGGAATACGCCAGCGGCCAAGCGTGCCCAGGTGATGTTTCGTTTCAAGCAATTGCTGGAGCAGAACGAAGCACGTATCTCGCAGTTGATCAGCGAAGAGCATGGCAAGACGCTGGAAGACGCCGCCGGTGAGTTGAAGCGTGGGATCGAGAACGTGGAGTACGCGTGCTCGGCGCCGGAGATTCTCAAGGGCGAGTACAGCCGCAATGTCGGGCCGAACATTGATGCCTGGTCGGATTTCCAGCCGTTGGGCGTGGTGGCAGGCATTACACCGTTCAACTTCCCGGCGATGGTGCCACTGTGGATGTATCCGCTGGCGATCGTTTGCGGCAACTGCTTCATCCTCAAGCCGTCGGAGCGTGATCCAAGCTCGACGTTGCTGATCGCGCAACTATTGCAGGAGGCTGGCCTGCCTAAAGGTGTGCTGAGCGTGGTGCACGGTGACAAGGGCGCGGTGGATGCGTTGATCGAGGCGCCGGAAGTCAAGGCGCTGAGCTTCGTCGGCTCGACACCTATTGCCGAGTACATCTATGCCGAAGCGACCAAACGTGGCAAACGCGTGCAGGCACTGGGCGGGGCGAAGAACCATGCGGTGCTGATGCCGGATGCGGACCTGGATAATGCGGTCAGTGCCTTGATGGGGGCGGCCTATGGTTCGTGCGGTGAACGTTGCATGGCGATCTCGGTGGCCGTGTGCGTGGGTGACCAGGTGGCGGATGCATTGATCGCCAAGCTGGTGCCGCAGGTCAAGGCGCTGAAGATCGGTGCGGGCACCTCCTGCGGGCTGGATATGGGGCCGCTGGTGACAGGGCAGGCGCGGGATAAGGTCAGTGGCTATATAGAAGACGGTGTGGCTGCGGGCGCTGAACTGGTAGTTGATGGTCGTGGCTTGAGTGTTGCCGGGCATGAAGAAGGGTTCTTCCTGGGCGGCAGTTTGTTCGATCGCGTGACGCCCGAGATGCGTATCTATAAAGAAGAGATCTTCGGGCCGGTGCTGTGCGTGGTTCGGGTGAATAGCCTGGAAGCTGCGATGCAGCTGATTAACGATCATGAGTATGGCAACGGTACCTGCATCTTCACCCGTGATGGGGAGGCGGCGCGTCTGTTCTGTGACGAGATTGAAGTGGGGATGGTCGGCGTGAACGTGCCACTGCCGGTGCCGGTGGCGTATCACAGCTTTGGTGGTTGGAAGCGTTCGCTGTTCGGTGACTTGCATGCTTATGGTCCGGATGGGGTGCGTTTCTACACACGTCGCAAGGCGATTACCCAGCGTTGGCCGCAACGGGCCAGTCATGAAGCGTCGCAGTTTGCGTTTCCTAGCTTGTAATAAGCGTTGAAAGCCGGCCCCTTGGGGCCGGCTTTCGTGTATTTGAGGCTTTTTTGATCGATATGACAGAAATATGAAAATAGGTGTTGACGGCAGATTCTGGAAGTCTATAATTCGCCCCACTTCCGGCGCAGTCGAAA
>NZ_JBMDIS010000043.1:0-60545 GCF_057808775.1 Pseudomonas sp. FG86
CTCGCTTCGCATCGTGGTTAGCGTTGGCTAATACAACATTGTGTAGATACCCATGCCCCGATGGCGGTGGGTCAGCTGGTATATCTGTTGACTGATACACCGCCATCGGGGGCAAGCCCCCTCCCACATTTTTTGACCTTTGTTGTCTGTGAGATGAGCTGATTCGACCCTCCCCCACCGTCATCCAACGGTCACATCCATCTGCTGTGCTGGCCTCCTCGCTCACTTGTCCAAGGACCCGCGGCCATGTTTTCCGTGCTCAAGCCCCACCGCTGGAAACTCTCGTTGCTGCTGATCGCCGCCAACCTCGGGCTGATCCTGCACCTGGCCTGTGGCGAGTTGAAAAGCGTCAGTGAGTGGGTATGGCTGGATATCTTCGGCGAAGGCGGTTCCGCCCTGCTCGCCCTGGTGTGGCTGGGCCTGGTGCTGAAAAGCCGCCCCGCCGGCCGCGTCACCAACTACCTGGCGCTGGGCCTGTCGTGCATCTTTTTCTCCTGGTGGATCGACAGCCTCGACGAATTCATCCGCCTGCCCGACAGCATCACCTGGGACCACTGGCTGGAGTCCGGGCCGATGCCGGTGGGCATGATCCTGCTGACCATCGGCATCTACCATTGGCACCGCGAACAACTGGCGATCAGCGCGCAGATGGAGAAACGCGAACGGCTGTTTCGCGAACATCGCCTGTTCGACAAACTCACGCCGCTGGCCGGCGCCGATTACCTCAAGCGTCAGTTGGCCGACAGCCTGCAAGACAGCCGCGAGCAACAACAACCGCTGTCGTTGCTGGCCCTGGACCTGGACAATTTCGCCGCCATCAACCAGGCCTACGGCCACGCCGAGGGCGATGCGGTGTTGCAGGCGTTGAGCCATTTGCTCCTGCTCAACCTGCGCCGCCAGGACTTGCTGTGCCGCCTGGCCGGTGACCGCTTTGTCGTGCTGCTGCCCAATACCGGCGAACGCCAGGCCAAGGAGCTGGCGCTGGAGTTGCAGCAAGCGGTGCGCGGCCTGGCCCACAAGACCCGGCAACAGGGCGAACGCCTGCAACTGGCCGCGACCACCGCCGTGGTGATGGCGCTTGAAGAACCGCCCCAGGACTTGCTCAAGCGCCTGAACCTGGCGTTGGCCAGGGCCAAGCAACCGCTTGCGAAAAGTGCCTGAGATGGCCGTGAAAACCAGCTGGTATGAAGCCGACAGCCGCTTCATCCCCGGCCATTACCAACCCGCCACGCTGATCGACCTGGCGCTGTCCCGCGACATCGACAGCCACCGCCTGCTGCGCGGCACCGGGCTGTTTCATGAGGACATCCTGGCGGGTACCGCACGCCTGAGCCCGCAGCAGTTTCTCGGCTTGATCGGCAACAGCCGCAAGCTGTTGGACGCCGACGACAGCAGCTTTTTGTTGGGGCAGCGGCTATTGCCCGGTTACTACGGCGCGGCCAGTCACGCCCTGGGCCATGCGCAGCACCTGCACCAGGCGCTGGAGATCCTGATCCAGCAACAGGTGCTGCTCAGCCCATTGGCCACGCTGCAACTGGAGCTGGATGAACACCACGCCTACCTGTACTGGCGGGACAGTTGCGGCGCCGGCGAGCATTGGCGCTTCCTGCTGGAAGCGAGCATGACCTCGCTGGTTGCCATGAGCCAATGGCTCAGCGGCCAGCGCCTGCCGTGGGCGTGCAGTTTCAGCCACGGCGAGCCGCGCTATGTCGAACAGTACTGGGTCAACCTGGGCGAACACACGCGCTTCGAGCGCCCGCTGGACATGATGAGCATCCCGCGCGAATACCTCACCCGCGCCTGGCCGGGCGCCTCGGCCACCGCAGGCCAGGTCGCCCGCCAGCAAGCGCGCGAGCAGATCGAACAATTGGGTTTTGCCTGCAGCTTTCTCGACTGCCTGTACGACTACCTGCACGACCAGGTGCGCCAGCCGCCGAGCCTGGAACAGGCAGCCCAGGCCTTCGCCATGAGCCCGGCGACCCTCAAGCGCAAGCTGCACAAACACGACACCGGCTTCCAGGAGCAGGTGGATCGGGTGCGCAAGCAAGTCGCGTTGCACCTGTATCAGGTGAAGGGCTACAGCAATGATGAGGTAGCGGCGTACCTGAACTTCAACGATGCGGCGAACTTCCGGCGCTCATTCAAGCGCTGGACCGGCAGCACGCCGAGCCTGATCCGCCAGCTATTCAACAGCCACTAGCCAGGCGCTCGCGCAGGAACTCCACCAGCGCCTGCACCGGCCGTGAGCTTTGCCGATGCTGGGGATACACCGCCGACAGGGTCAGGTCTTCGGGGGCGAAGTCGTCCAGTACGCTCACCAGGCGACCGTCCTTCAAGGCATCGCCGACGATAAAGGTCGGCAAATAGGTCACACCCAGCCCTGCGATGGCGGTGTCGCGCAGCAGGTCGCCGTTATTCACACGCATGCGGCCGCTGACATGCAGTGCCTGCACCTTGCCTTTGAAGCGCCACTGCACTTGGCGGCCATGGCCATAGGGCAGGCAGTCGTGGTCGGCGAGGTCCTCGGGTTTTTGCGGGGTACCGCGCAGGGCCAGGTAGTCGGGACTGGCGCAATACACCCGCGGGATGCTGGCGATACGGCGGGCGATCAGGGTGGAGTCTTCCAGGGTGCCGATGCGCAGGACCAGGTCGTAGCCTTCGCCGATCAGGTCCACAGGGCGGTCGCTGAGGTCGACCTCCACCGACACCTGGGGGTGGCGCTGCAAGAACTGCGGCAGCAGGCAGCCCAAGTGCGCCATGGCAAACGACAGCGGCGCGCTCAGGCGCAGGGTGCCGCGCGGTTCGCTGTTCTGGCCGGCGATGCCCTGCTCCACTTGCTCGACGTCGTTGAGCAGGCGCAAGGCGGATTCGTAGTAACTTTGCCCCAGGGGCGTGACATCCAGGCGGCGGGTGGAGCGGTTGAGCAGGCGCACGCCGAGGCGGTCTTCGAGCTGGATCAGGCGGCGGCTGACAAATTGCTTGGACAGGCCGAGTTGCTCGGCGGCGGCAGTAAAGCTGCCGGACTCCATGACCTGGCAGAACAGGCGCATGTCTTCGAAGGGGTTCATTGTCGCTTCTCGGTGGACATTTGGCTGTTTTATAACTGGATAGTCGCATCACCACAATTTAAATGTGGGAGGGGGCTTGCCCCCGATAGCGGTGCATCAGTCAACAATACTGAGACTGACACACCGCAATCGGGGGCAAGCCCCCTCCCACAGGGGATTACCGACAGGCTTGAAAACCGGTTACTTGGCAGTGAACGCCGAGTAGCTGTTCATCAGGTTGCGGTAGTTCGGGATGCGCGGCGACAGCAGGTTGGCCAGGCCTTCCATGTCGTTACGCCAGTCCACTTGCAGCTCGCAGGCCACGGCGAACCAGTTCACCAGTTGCGCACCGGCGGCGGTCATACGCGCCCAGGCGGCTTGTTGCACGGTTTCGTTGAAGGTGCCGGAGGCGTCGGTGACCACGAATACCTCGAAGCCTTCTTCCAGGGCGCACAGGGTCGGGAACGCTACGCACACATCCGTGACCACCCCGGCAATGATGATCTGCTTGCGGCCGGTGGCCTTGACGGCCTTGACGAAATCTTCGTTGTCCCAGGCGTTGATCTGGCCAGGACGGGCGATATACGGCGCGTCCGGGAACAGTTCCTTCAGCTCGGGTACCAGTGGGCCGTTAGGACCGCCTTCAAAACTGGTGGTGAGGATGGTCGGCAGGTTGAAGAACTTCGCCACGTCGGCCAGGGCCAGTACGTTGTTCTTGAACTCATTGGGGGAGAAATCCTGCACCAGGGAGATCAGGCCGGTCTGGTGATCCACCAACAGCACCACGGCATCATCTTTATTCAGGCGTTTGTAAGTCATGGGAGTTGCTCCTGTTTGTCGAAAGAGTCGGGTTGATTAAAAGGCAAAGCAAGAACAGCCAAACGCCCCCCAGAAACCCTGGAAGTCGCTGACCGGCACGCTGGAAAGGCGCGCCTTTTCGTGGCTATGGGAATGCACGCCACAGGGGCCGCTGCACTGGTGGACCTGGGCTTGCAACGGCGAAGACGGACGCCAGTGCCCTGGCACCTTGACCACCGGCGACCAGTCCGGCAGCACCGGTACACGCGGTGGCGCGAAACCTTCGAAGTCGCCGGCGCCGTACACCACCTTGCCGCCGACCACGGTGAGCACCGATTCGATCCATTTGATGGCTTCTTCATCGACGCTGAAAAAATCCGCCGACAGCGCGGCGACGTCCGCCAACTGGCCGACCTTGATCTGGCCCTTCTTGCCCTGCTCGGACGAGAACCAGGCGCTGCCGTGGGTGAACAGCTCCAGCGCGGTCAGGCGTGGCAAGCCTTCGGCATGCAGCTCCAGGCCGCCGACGGTACGCCCGCTGACCATCCAGTACAGCGAGGTCCACGGGTTGTAGCTCGACACCCGCGTAGCATCGGTGCCCGCGCCCACCGGCACGCCTTCGGCCAGCATGCGTTTGATCGGCGGCGTGGCTTCGGCGGCCTTGGCACCGTAGCGCTCGACAAAGTACTCACCCTGGAACGCCATGCGGTCCTGGATCGCAATGCCGCCACCCAGGGCGCGTACGCGCTCGATGTTTTTCGGGGTGATGGTTTCGGCGTGGTCGAAGAACCATGGCAGGCCATTGAACGGAATATCGCGGTTGACCTTCTCGAACACATCGAGCATGCGCGAGATCGATTCGTCATAGGTGGCGTGCAGGCGGAACGGCCAGCGCTGCTCCACCAAGTGACGCACCACCGGTTCCAACTCCTGCTCCATGGTCAGCGGCAGGTCCGGGCGCGGTTCGAGGAAGTCTTCGAAATCCGCCGCGGAGAACACCAGCATCTCGCCAGCGCCGTTGTGGCGCAGGTAGTCGTCGCCCTGGTGCAGGGTGACGCTGCCGGTCCAGTTCTTGAAATCGCTGAGCTCTTCCTTGGGCTTCTGGGTGAACAGGTTGTAGGCGATGCGCACCGTCAGCTGTTCATCCTTGGCCAGTTGCTCGATCACCGCGTAGTCATCGGGGTAGTTCTGGAAACCGCCACCGGCGTCGATCGCACTGGTGAGGCCCAGGCGATTGAGTTCACGCATGAACTGGCGGGTCGAGTTGACCTGGTATTCCAGGGGCAGTTTCGGGCCCTTGGCCAGGGTCGAATACAGAATCATCGCGTTGGGCCGCGCCACCAGCATGCCGGTAGGGTTGCCTTGGCTGTCACGCACAATCTCGCCACCCGGCGGGTTCGGCGTGTCCTTGGTGTAGCCGGCCACGCGCAGGGCGGCGCGGTTGAGCAAGGCGCGGTCATACAGGTGCAGCACGAACACCGGGGTGTCCGGCGCGGCCTGGTTGAGCTCTTCCAGGGTTGGCATGCGCTTTTCGGCGAACTGGAATTCGTTCCAGCCACCGACCACGCGCACCCATTGCGGCGTAGGGGTGCGGTCGGCCTGCTCCTTGAGCATGCGCAAGGCATCGGCCAGGGATGGCACGCCTTCCCAGCGCAGTTCGAGGTTGTAGTTCAGCCCGCCCCGGATCAGGTGCAGGTGCGAGTCGTTAAGGCCGGGGATCACGGTACGACCCTTGAGGTCGATGACCTGGGTACCGCTGCCGCGCAGGGCCATGGCCTCACCGTCAGTGCCGACGGCGACGAAACGCCCCTCGCGAATGGCGACGGCGGTTGCCCGCGGGTTTTCACGGTCCACGGTGTGGAACTGGCCATTGAACAGAATCAGATCGGCGTTCATAGGGTTTCCTTTACAGAGGCTTCAAGCCAGGGAGCGAACAGGCGGGTAGCCGCCGGCATCAGCAGGTAGACCACCAGCAGGACGATGGTCAGGGTGACCAGGAAGGTGGAGACCACGTAGTTGGACAGGAACGGGTGCAGACGCAGGATCGGCCCCCAGATAAACGGCAACAGCAAGGTCTGCGGCAAAATCACACACAGGCTGACCACCGCCTGCTTCCAGCGCGGCGGCTTGGCGGCGCTGTCGGCCAGGGGCGTGAACCAGAACTCGTTGGCCGCGCCGATTTCAGTCTGGTCGCCGTCGGCCAGCATCGGCGCAGCTTCAGCGATCAGCTGTTTGCGTTGGGGGGAGTCGAGCCACTGCTCCAGCGCAGCGGTGGTGCCATAGCGCAGTACGCAGGTGAACAGCGCCAGGCCGCCCTGCTTGCTGCGCACCACGTCTACACCGAGGTGGCCGGGGCGCTCGCCGGCGATGCGCACGATACGCCGCAGCCAGGCTTCGTAGTCGGCTTCAAGGCCTGGCTTGATGCGGTGTTTGACGACCAGGGTGACGACTTCGTCAGGGCTGGTCTTGGGTGTCGGGTCCATGGTGTCTTCCCCCCTGGAACGTTGAGCGATGGGGGAAGTGTGGCGCTATCGGGCAGGGGAAAATTGCATGTACGTGCTGTCTATGCGGCGGCCCTGGGACCGCCCTCGTCACACCGACAGGTAGCGACTGATGGTCGCCTCGTCCACTCGATCACGGGTCTCTTCGATCACAAAGCGGCCCTTCTCGATCACCAGGAAACGGTCGGCGATCTCCAGGGTGAAGGACAGCACCTGCTCCGACACCACGATGGTCAGGTCGCGCAGGTTGCGGATTTCCTTCAGCGTGCGTGCAATGTCCTTGATGATCGACGGCTGGATGCCCTCGGTCGGTTCATCCAGCAGCAACACCTTGGGGTTGGTCGCCAAGGCCCGCGCGATCGCCAACTGCTGTTGCTGCCCGCCCGACAGGTTGCCGCCCTTGCGCGACTGCATGTCGTAGAGCACCGGGAACAGCGCATACAAGTCCTCCGGCACCTTGCCTCGGGCCGAGGCCGGCAGGCCGGTCTGGATGTTTTCCAGCACGCTCATGCTGGGGAAAATCATGCGGCCCTGGGGCACATAGGCAATGCCCTGCGCTACCCGCTCATGGGTTTCCAGCGCCGACACCTCATGGCCGTCCACACTGACCTGGCCCTGCCACTGCGGCAGGATGCCCATCAGGCTCTTGAACAGGGTGGTCTTGCCCATGCCGTTGCGGCCCATCACCGCGACGATCTCGCGCTTGGCCACGTGCAGGTCCAGGTCGTGAAGGATCTGGCTCTGCCCGTAGCCGCAGGACAACTGGTCGATCTTGAACATGCGCGGCTCCTCAGTGGCCCAAATACACTTCGATGACTTTCGGATTGCTTTGCACCGACTCCATGCTGCCCTCGGCCAGGACCTTGCCCTGGTGCAGCACCGTGACCTTGTGGGCAATGCTCTTGACGAATTCCATGTCGTGCTCGATCACCAGCACCGAACGGCCCTGGCTGATGCGGTTGAGCAGCTCGGCGGTCTGCGCGCGCTCGTTGACGCTCATGCCCGCCACCGGTTCATCGAGCATCAGCAGCTCGGGGTCCTGCATCAGCAGCATGCCGATCTCCAACCACTGCTTTTGCCCGTGGGACAGCAGGTCGGCCTGTTGTTGCAACAGGTCGCCGAGGAAGATCTCCCGCGCTACCTCTTGCACCCGTGCGATAACCTGGGCGTTGCGCTTGAAGAACAGCGCGCCCCACACCTTGCGCCCGGCCGGGTAGGACATCTCGAGGTTTTCGAAGACGGTGAGGTTTTCGTAGATCGACGGGTTCTGGAACTTGCGCCCCACGCCTGCGCGCACGATGTTGTACTCGCGCATCTTGGTCAGCTCCTGGCCATCGAACTGGATGCTGCCACTGGTGGCGCGGGTCTTGCCGCAGATCAGGTCCAGTACCGTGGTCTTGCCCGCGCCATTGGGGCCGATCACCACGCGCACTTCGTTGCGGTCGATATACAGGTTGAGGTTGTCGACCGCCTTGAAGCCGTCGAAGGACACCGTCAGGCCCTCGATGGCCAGCACCGGTTTGTTCATTTCAAAGCCAACGGCGGTCATGGTTGGGTCTCCAGGATCTTGCTTTCAGCCTTGGGTCTGGCCTTGGGGGCCACGGCTTTCATCGGCGGTGGGCGGCGCAGCAGCTTGGCCAGCGCCTGGCGCCCGTGGCTGTCCCACAACCCGGCCAGGCCATTGGGGAAGTACATGACCACGGCGATAAACAACCCGCCCATCAGGTACAGCCACAACTCGGGGAAGGACTCGGAGAAATAGGTCTTGCCGTAGTTCACCAGCAGCGCGCCATACACCGCGCCGAGCAGCGACATGCGCCCGCCCACCGCCGCGAAGATCACCATCTCGATCGACGGCACGATGCCGACGAACGACGGCGACATAAAGCCTACCTGCAAGGCAAACATCGCCCCGCCGATGGCCGAGAACGCCGCCGCCACACAGAACACGAAGATCTTGAAGCTGGCCACGTCATACCCGGAGAAACGCACGCGCTCTTCCTTGTCGCGCATCGCCATCAACAGCCGGCCCAGCTTGGAGGCGAGGATAAAGCGGCCAATGAAGATGCAACCGAACAGCAAGCCAGCGTTGATGAAGTACAGCAGCATTTTTGCGCTGTCGGTGCGCAGGTCCCAGCCGAGCAGGGTCTTGAGGTCGGTGATGCCGTTGACGCCACCGGTCAAGCCTTGCTGGCCGACGATCAGCACCGTGAGGATCAGCGCAATCGCCTGGGTGACGATGGAAAAGTACACATCGCCCACGCGCCGCTTGAACAGCGCCATGCCGATGATAAAGGCCAGCAGCACCGGCACCGCGATCACCGCCACCAGGGTGAAACTGAAGCTGTGGAACGGCTGCCACAGCCAGGGCAATTCGGTGATCTGGTTCCAGTCCATAAAGTCCGGAATGCCGGGTGTGGACTGGATCTTGGTGCTCTGCGGGTCCGGGGCCTCCAGCTTGAGGAACATCGCCATGCAATAGCCGCCAACGCCAAAGAACACGCCCTGCCCCAGGCTGAGAATGCCGCCATAGCCCCAGCACAGCACCAGCCCCACCGCGACGAACGCGTAGGTCAGGTACTTGCCGACCATATTCAGCCGGAACGCATCCAGGGTCAGGGGAAACACCACCAGGATCAACAGCGCCAACAGCACGATGCCGATCAGGTTTTGCTGGCCGCCCAGCAGCTTGTCTAAAGCCTTCATCTGCTCGCCTCTACTTGCGCACTTTGATGGAGAACAACCCTTGCGGGCGCAGCATCAGGATCAGAATCACCGACGACAAGGTCAGTACCTTGGCCATCGAGCCACTGAGGAAAAACTCCGACAGCGATTGGGTCTGGGCGATCACGAACGCCGAGGCAATCGTGCCGAACAGGCTTTGCGCGCCACCGAACACCACCACCAGGAAGGTGTCGACGATGTACTGCGAGCCCGCCGTGGGGCCGGTGGAGCCGATGGTGGTGAACGCCGCACCGGCCACCCCGGCCACGCCACAGCCGAGGGCGAAGGTCATGCGGTCGACCTTGCGTGTGTTGATGCCCACCGCGCGGCTCATCAAGCGGTTCTGCACCGTGGCGCGCACCTGCAGGCCCCAGCGCGAGCGGTACAGCATCAGGAAGATCGCACCGGTCAGCAGCAGGGTCAGGCCCATCATGAACAGGCCGTTGCGCGGGATCTCGATGGCGTCGGTGAAGTTCACCGAACCCATCAACCAGGCCGGTGGTTCAGCGCTGACCTCACGGGCGCCGAACACCGAGCGGAAGGTTTGCTGCATCACCAGGGACAGGCCCCAGGTCGCCAGCAAGGTGTCCAGCGGGCGCTTGTACAAGCGGCTGATCATCGCCCATTCCACCAGCCAGCCAACGGCGCCGGCAACGAGGAACGACAGGGCGATGGCGAAGAAGAAGTAATAGGGCTGGAAACTCGGCGCAAAGTGCGCGGTGAGGCTGGAACACACGTAGGTGGTGTAGGCACCGATCGTCAGGAATTCACCATGGGCCATGTTGATCACGCCCATCTGCCCGAAAATGATCGCCAGCCCCAATGCCATCAACAGCAGCACGCAGAACACGGACAAGCCGTTGAACCCCTGCATCGCCGCGATGGCTCCAAATTCCGATAGCCATTCCATGATGATGGTCTCCTGAGAGCGGGAGGTGATAGTTGGAATGCGATGTGCTTTTGCTCTATGTGGGAGGGGGCTTGCCCCCGATAGCGGTGGTTCAGTTATAGAAATGTCGACTGACACTCCGCCATCGGGGGCAAGTCGAATCGTCGCACCGCCCCTCCCACATTTAGATCTCTTTATGCCTGAGGGTTATTGGTAACCCTTTGGAAACGGGTTCGGCTCGATCAGATCCGATTCGTAGATCACCTTGAACTGCCCGTTCGGCTGCACTTCACCGATGCGCGACTTGCTCCACAGGTGATGGTTTTCGTGGATCTTCACGTAGCCTTCCGGCGCGGTTTTCAGCTCGATGCCCGGGGAGGCGGCGACGACTTTGTCCACGTCGAAACTGCCGGCCTTCTCCACCGCCGCTTTCCACAGCCAAGGGCCGAGGTAGGCCGCCTGGGTCACGTCGCCGATCACCGCGTCCTTGCCGTACTTGGCCTTGAAAGCTTCGACGAAGGCTTTGTTGTTGGGGTTGTCCAGGCTCTGGAAGTACTTCATCGAGGCATAGAAGCCGGCCATGTTTTCGCCGCCGATGCCGAGCAGTTCGTCTTCGGTGACCGACAGGGTCAGCAGGGTTTGCTTGGACGCGTTCACACCCGCCGCGTTGAGCTGTTTGTAGAACGCCACGTTGGAACCGCCCACCACTGCGGCAAAGACCACATCCGGTTTTTTCAGCTTGACCTTGTTGATCAGCGAGCCGAACTGGGTGTTGCCCAGCGGGTAGTAGTCTTCGCCGACCACGGTACCGTGCAGCACATTTTCAATGTGCTTGCGCGCGATCTTCATCGACGTGCGCGGCCAGATGTAGTCGGAGCCGACCAGGTAGAACGTTTTGGCGCCCTTGGTCTTGGCGATCCAGTCGAGGCTGGCGAGGATTTGCTGGGTGGCTTCCTGCCCGGTGTAGATCACGTTTTTCGACTGTTCCAGGCCCTCGTAGAAGGTCGGGTAGTAGAGCAAGCCATTTTCTTTCTCGAAGATCGGCAGCACCGCTTTACGCGAGGCCGAGGTCCAGCAGCCGAATACCGCAGCCACCTTGTCGTTGACCAGCAGTTTCTTGGCTTTTTCAGCGAAGGTCGGCCAGTCGGACGCGCCGTCTTCCTGGATCACTTTGATCTGCCGTCCCAGAATCCCGCCCGAGGCGTTGATCTGCTCGATGGCCAGGCGCTCGGCCTGGATCGAGCCAGTCTCGGAAATCGCCATGGTGCCGGTGGCCGAGTGCAACTGGCCGACAGTGACTTCGGTAGGCGTCACGGCCAGGCCTTCGTTATCGGCCAGCACGCCCTGGCTGAACAGCGCGGCCGCCAGCAATGACAGGGCCAACAGCGGTTTGGAGCGGATCAATCGTGGTTCCATGGGGCGACTCCTCTGCAATGAGGGCTCCAGCATGGCGGCAGCCGACCCGCGCGGGTATACGCAGCCTGACGTAACGGGATACGTCATTTGACGTATGCCACTGCGCACCAATGCAGGGCAGGATCGCGTCCGCCCAGCCACTGCGATCCCCTGTGGGAGGGGGCTTGCCCCCGATTGCGGTGGGTCAGTCAACGGATGGGCTACTGACCCACCGCTATCGGGGGCAAGCCCCCTCCCACATTTGACTCGCAGCGCCCGCGAGGGCATGGAACTTGCTCACTCCCTTCGTCCACCCTGCGGAGCCTCCCCACCGTGCAATCCCCTCCCGGCACCCAGCGCATCGTCAAGATCCGCCGCGACTACAACACCTGGGTCGCCGACGAGACCATGGAAGACTATGCCCTGCGCTACACGCCCAAATCCTTTCGCAAATGGTCGGAGCTGCGCATTGCCAACACGGCCCTGGGCGCGGTGTCGTTCCTCGCACTGGAAGCCATCGGCGGTGTATTGGCCCTGAGCTACGGCTTCACCAACACTTTCTGGGCGATCCTTGCCATCAGCCTGGTGGTCTTCCTGACCGGCCTGCCCATCAGCTACTACGCGGCGCGCTACGGCGTGGACATGGACCTGCTGACCCGTGGAGCCGGCTTCGGTTATATCGGCTCGACCATCACCTCCCTGATCTACGCCAGCTTCACCTTCCTGTTCTTCGCCCTGGAAGCGGCGATCATGGCCCTGGCCCTGGAGTTGTATTTCCATATACCGCTGGCCTTTGCCTATGTGATCTGCTCGTTGCTGGTGATCCCGCTGGTGGCCTACGGCGTGACCCTGATCAGCCGCCTGCAACTGTGGACGCAACCGTTGTGGCTGCTGTTGCTGGTGCTGCCGTACGGCTTCGTGTGGTGGAAAAACCCCGATGCCTTCAGCGACTGGACCAGTTTTGTCGGGCGCAGCGGCGATGGCGGCGGTTTCAACCTGTTGGCGTTCTGCGCCGCCTGTACCGTGGCGCTGTCGCTGGTGACGCAGATCGGCGAACAGGTGGACTACCTGCGCTTCCTGCCGGAAAAAACCGCGGCCAACCGCAAGCGCTGGTGGGCCGCCCTGCTCTGCTCCGGCCCCGGCTGGATTATCCCGGGCGCGTTGAAGATGTTTGGCGGGGCGTTCCTGGCCTTCCTCGCCCTGCAACATGAAATCCCCATGGAGCGCGCCGCCGAGCCGACCCAGATGTACCTGGTCGCCTTCCGCTATGTGTTCAGCTCGCCGGAATGGGCCCTCGGCGCAATGGTGCTGTTCGTGTTCATTTCACAGATGAAGATCAACCTGACCAACGCCTACGCCGGCTCCCTGGCCTGGTCGAATTTCTTCGCCCGCGTGACCCATAGCCACCCTGGGCGCGTGGTGTGGCTGGTGTTCAACGTGGCGATCGCGCTGATGCTGATGGAGCTGGGCGTGTTCGATGTGATCGACCAGGTGCTGGGCTTGTACGCCAATATTGCGATTGCCTGGATCGGCACGTTGGTGGCCGACCTGGTGATCAATAAACCCTTGGGGCTGTCACCCAAACATATCGAGTTCAAGCGCGCGCATCTGTACGACATCAACCCGGTGGGCGTCGGCTCGATGCTGATTGCCTCACTGCTGTCGATCCTCGCCCACTTCGGCCTGTTTGGCGCCCTGGCACAGGCGGCGCCGCCCTTCGTGGCGCTGGGCACGGCATTGATCATGGCGCCCCTGTTGGCCTGGCTGACGAAGGGCAAGTACTACATCGCGCGCAGCAGCGACGTGCGCTTGATTCACCCGGTTGCACCGGCGACCCATGCCGTGTGCGGGCTGTGCAGTAACCCGTTCGAGACCGCCGACATGGCGTTCTGCCCGGCCTACAGCACGCCGATCTGCTCGTTGTGTTGCTCGCTGGATGCGCGCTGTGGCGACCGCTGCAAACCCCATGCGCGATTGGTCAGCCAGTTCGAAGGCGTGTTGCGCGGGTTGCTGCCCAACACGCTGATGCCGCGCCTGCATACGCGGCTGGCCCATTACCTGGGGCTGCTGTTGGTCCTGGTGTTGCTGCTCGCCGGCGCCTTGGCCTTGATCTACGTGCAGGCCGCCCAAGGGTTGCCGCATTCGGAGACGTTGTACCAGGCGTTCTTCAAGGCGTTCCTCACCCTCTCGGTGCTGGCCGCCGTGCTCGCCTGGTGGGTGGTGCTGACCCGCGAAAGCCGCCGCGTCGCCCAGCAGGAATCCGACCGCCAGACCCTGTTGCTGATGCAGGAAATCGACGCCCACAGCCTCACCGACCAGGCCTTGCAACAGGCCAAGGAAGCCTCGGAAGCGGCCAACGCCGCCAAAAGCCGCTACGTCACCGGCTTGTCCCACGAACTGCGCACGCCGCTCAACAGCATCCTCGGTTTCACCCAGATCCTGCAGCGTGACAGCGCCATGCCCGAGCAGCACCAGGACGCGCTGGCGACCATCCTGCGCAGTGGCTCGCACTTGCTGTCGCTGATCGATGGCCTGCTCGATGTGGCGAAGATCGAGGCCGGCAAGCTGCGCCTGGAGCTGACGGAAATCCCCTTCCCCGAACTGATCCACGACCTGGAGCAGATGTTCACCCCCCAGGCCCAGGACAAGGGCCTGCGCTTTCGCCTGGACTGCGTGGGCAAGATCCCGGCGGTGGTGCGCGGCGATGAAAAACGCGTGCGCCAGATCCTGATCAACCTGCTGGGCAACGCGGTGAATTTCACCGACAGCGGCGAGGTGTGCCTGCGGGTCAGCTACATGCGCGAGACGGCCAATTTTGAAATCATCGACACCGGTATCGGTATTGATCCGGGGCAGATCGAGCGAATTTTCCAGCCGTTCGAGCGCGGCGACCTGATGCGCCAGGACAACGGCGTGGGCCTGGGGCTGACCATTACGCGCATGCTTACTGCCTTGATGGGTGGCGAATTACGCGTGACCAGCGAGCTGGACAAGGGCACCTGCTTCCAGGTGCGGCTGTTCCTGTCGCAAGTGCGCGCGCCGCAAGCGGTGGTGCATGTGGAACACGACATCATCGGCTATCAAGGCGAGCGCCGACGCATCCTGGTGGTGGATGACCATGTGGACCACCGCAAGGTGCTCAGCGGCATGCTCACGCCGTTGGGCTTCGAGGTGATCCAGGCGAGCAACGGCCAGGACGCCATTCGCCAGGTGGCGTTGCTGGCGCCGGACCTGATCCTGATGGACCTGTCGATGCCGACCCTGGACGGCTGGGAGACCAGCCGGCTGATCCGGCGCAATGCGCTGTCCACCGCGCCGATCATCGTGATTTCGGCCAACGCGTTTACCGACGATCGCGAACGCAGCATCGCCGCCGCCTGCAACGACTACCTGGCCAAGCCAGTGCGTACCCCGGAGCTGCTCGGGTGCCTGCAACAGCACCTGGGCTTGCAGTGGGTACGGCGTACCAAGAGCCTGGTCCCGCCGCCGCCACCCAGCGTGCTGCCCAGCGCCGACGACCTCGCGGTACTCGCCGAACTCAGCGCCATTGGCTATGTACGTGGCCTGCACGAAAAACTCGATACGATCCTTGCCCAGCGCCCCGACGTAGAGCCGTTCATCACTCAAGTCCGCGGGCTGCTCAAGGGTTTTCGCCTGGATGAACTCAACCGAACCCTCAAGGAGGCCGAAGATGAATGCTCTCACCCGCAGCACTGAACCTGGCGTGGTGCTGATCGTCGACGACACGCCGGACAACCTGGCGATGCTCTCCGACGCCCTCGACGACGCCGGCTACATGGTGCTGGTGGCCCTCGATGGCCTCAGCGCGCTGAACCGCGTGCAACGCCGGCGCCCCGACCTGATCCTGCTGGACGCGATGATGCCGGGCCTGGACGGTTTCGAAACCTGCCGCCGGCTCAAGGCAATGCCGGCCAGCGCGGATATCCCGGTGGTGTTCATGACCGGGCTGACCGACAGCAAGCATGTTGTGCAAGGCTTCGAGGTCGGTGGCAGCGACTACGTGACCAAGCCGATCCAGACCGACGAAGTACTGGCGCGGGTGGCGGCGCACTTGCGCACCTCACGCATCCTGATGTCTGCACGGGCGGCGACGCAACCGAGTGCGTTGACCCTGGAGGATGAGCCGGCGCACCGGCTGTTGTCCGCCAGGTTCCAACTGACCGAGCGTGAGGTGGAGGTGTTGCGCTGGGTCGCGTGCGGCAAGACCAACCGGGATATCGGCGATATCCTGGGGTTGAGCCCGCGCACGGTGAACAAGCACCTGGAGCATGTGTATGTGAAGTTGGGAGTGGAGACCCGCACCGCCGCGACGTCAGTGGCGTTAGCGGCAATCTGATGTGGAAGGTCCCGCCAAATCTGCGGCCCCCCTGTGGCGAGCGGGCTTGCCCCGCGTTGGGGCGCGAAGCGGCCCTGAAACCAGTCTCCCGGTTCTACCAGAAGGAATGCGGCGGCCTTATTGGGGCTGCTTCGCAGCCCAACGCGGGGCAAGCCCGCTCGCCACAGTTAGCCCGTCTGCCACAACAGCCCACATGCCACAACCAGTCCGTCTGCCACAACAGTCCGCTCGGCACTGAAGTGCGGTTCCCCCATGGGATCTTCATTGCCGGGAATAAGTTAACCGCCGAAGGTTTGTGAGGGCCGGCGCAATGTCGGGTCAAACGGGTTGATCCTGGGACCGATCGCCGCCGCTTCGCGTTTCAACAACTCCACCACCATCGGCAACCGGCTAGGCCCCAGGCGATCGCTGATGGTCGCCACGCTCAATGCCGCCACCGCATGCCCGTCCCGGTTGAGGATCGGTACCGCCAGCCCCGCCATGCCTTCCAGCACCCCGGTGTTGCGCGCCGCATAGCCCAGGTTGCGCACATTCTCCACCTCCGAACGCAACAGCACCTCGTCATACAGGTGGAAGTCCTTGAGCCGTGGCAAGTTGTAGCGGATCACCGTCTCGCGCTCTTCTTCCGGCAGGAATGCCAGGATGGCCAGGCTGCCCTGCCCCACGCCCAATGCCACGCGCCCGCCGATGTCGCCGGTGAAGGTGCGGATCGGGTACGGGCCCTCGCTGCGGTCCAGGCAGATCGCGTCAAAGCCGCTGCGCGCCAGCAAAAACAATGAGTCGCCCAAGGACGCGCTCAAGCGCAGCATGCTCGGGCGCACCAGGTCGCGCAGGTTGCCGGTCTTGCCCGCGTTCGCCGCCAGGGCGAAGAACTCCAGGCTCAGGCGATAACGTTTGCTGCGCGCGTCCTGTTCGACCATGCCTTCGTCCATCAGGCTGCGCAGCAGGCGGTGGGTAGTGGGCTGGGACAGGCCGACCTGTTGGGCGAGCTGGGTGACGCGCTCACCACCTTCCGGCACCTCACCCAGGGTACGCAGCAACGCGAACAGACGGGACACCCCGCCCGCCCCTACTTCCTTACTGTTATTATTCCGCTCAGTGGAATCCATAACACGCTATCTCATGAATAATTCTGTTCAGTGAATAAATCTTAAAATAATTGCTCACTCAGTGAAATTCCACCTTCCGCCCATCCTAGTCTTCGTCCTAATCTGCGTCCACAGGGGCGAAATGAACAACAACCGGCAGCCGACTTGAGATCGAGCGCCAACGCACCCGCAACACTCTTTTCGCATCTGCCCAAAACAAAAAAGCGCGTTTCGACGCGACTGAAAAAAAGGTGGAACGCAGACATGGCATTTCTCCAACTCAACGCCTTGAGCAAACGCTACGGCGCCGTCGACGCGGTGGTCGCCACTGACTTGGCCGTGGAAAAAGGCGAGTTCGTTTCCCTGCTCGGCCCCTCAGGCTGCGGCAAGACCACTACCTTGCAAATGATCGCCGGCTTCGTCGAGGTGAGCGGCGGCCAGATCCTGCTCGACGGCCGCGACATCACCCATGCCAAGCCCGCCAGCCGTGGCCTGGGCGTGGTGTTCCAGAGCTACGCGCTGTTCCCGCACATGAGCGTGCGCGACAACGTCGCCTTCGGCCTGAAGATGCGCAAGGTGCCGGGCAGCGAGATCGCCGCCAAGGTCAAGACCGTGCTGGAGCTGGTGCGCCTGGCCCCCCACGCCGACCGCTACCCACGGGAGTTATCCGGCGGCCAGCGCCAACGCGTGGCCCTGGCGCGCGCCCTGGTGATCGAGCCGCCGGTGTTGCTGCTGGATGAGCCGCTGTCCAACCTCGACGCCAACCTGCGCGAAGAGATGCAGTTTGAAATCCGCCGTATCCAGTGCGCGGTGGGCATCACCACCTTGATGGTCACTCACGACCAGGCCGAGGCGCTGTCCATCAGCGATCGTGTGGTGGTGATGCAAGCCGGGCGCGTGACCCAGATCGATGTGCCGTACACCCTGTACGAACACCCCCGCACGCGGTTTATCTCGGACTTCGTCGGCAAGGCCAACCTGCTGCCCGGCGACTATGACGAGCTCGGCACTGCGCAGGTCCGCCACGCCAAGGGCGACGGCGAGTTGGTGTTGAGCCTGCGCCCGGAAAAAATCCAGCTGGTGGACGCCGGCACCGGCCGCCTGCAAGGCCAGGTCATCAACCGCTACTTCTTCGGCAGCCAGTGGCTGTACCGCCTCCAGACCGCGCTGGGCGAAATCACCGTGGTGCGCAGCAACGACGGCAGCGCGCCGTTGGGCCATGGCGCAACGGTCGGCCTGGATTGGCAGGCCGACCTGCTGCGGGTATTGGCGACGGATGAGGTGCACGCATGAGTCGGGGTTATTGGCTCTCGCTGCCGGCGCTGGTGCTGTTCGCCGGGCTGCTGATCCTGCCGTTGGGCCTGACGCTGGTGCTGTCGTTCAACGTGTTCGACTATCAGGTGGGTGTAAAGGCGGATGAATGGACCTTGGCCCATTACCTGTCGTTGTTCAGCGATGCGTACTTCTACGAGATCTTCTGGCGCACCTTCTGGATCAGCGCGTTGGTGACCTTGCTGTGCGTGGTGATTGGCGTGCCCGAGGCCTACATCCTCAGCCGCATGGGCACACCGTGGCGCTCGATCTTCCTGATTTTGATCCTCACGCCGCTGTTGATTTCGGTGGTGGTGCGGGCGTTCGGCTGGAGCCTGCTGCTCGGTGCCGACGGGCTGGTGAATCAGATGATCCAGGCGCTGGGCGGGCGCCCGGTGAAGCTGTTGTACACGCCGTTCGCGGTGATCATTGCGCTGGTGCACGTGATGCTGCCGTTCATGATCATTCCGGTGTGGACCTCGCTGCAAAAGCTCGACCCCTCGGCCGAACAGGCGGCGTTGTCGCTGGGCGCAAGCCAGGCCACGGTGATGCGCAAGATCGTGTTGCCACAGGTCATGCCCGGCGTGCTGTCCGGCACCTTGATTGTGTTCGGCCTGGCCGCCAGCTCCTTTGCGATCCCCGGCCTGCTCGGCGGACGCCGCCTGAAAATGGTCGCCACCGTGGTGTACGACCAGTACCTCTCGGAACTCAACTGGCCCATGGGCGCGACCATCGCGGTGGTGCTGTTGCTGGTCAATCTGCTGATCATGCTGAGCTGGAACCGCATGGTCGAAGGCCGCTACAAAAAGTCCCTGGGGGTTTAAGCGAATGTCCAGAAACGGTCCTTTGGCCCTCGGTTTCCACGGTTTGGTGGTGCTGTTCATGATGGCGCCGCTGGTGGTGGTGTGCCTGGTGGCTTTCACCCCGGAAAACACCTTGAGCCTGCCCACCTCGGGTTTCTCACTGCGCTGGTTTCGCGCCGTGTTCGAGCGGGCCGACTTTATCCAGGCGTTCTATAACAGCCTGATCCTGGCGTTTACCGCCGCGACCTTGGCGACACTGATCGCGGTGCCGGCAGCGTTGGCGATCAGTCGCTATCAGTTCCCGGGGCGCAACTTCTTCAGCACCTTGTTCCTGTCACCAATCATCATCCCGCACCTGGTACTGGGCGTGGCGATGCTGCGCCTGTTTGCGCTGATGGGGGTGAATGGCAGCTTCACCTGGCTGATGTTGGCGCACGTGGTGATCATCACGCCCTATGTGCTGCGCCTGGTATTGGCGGCGGCGGTCGGCATGGATCGCAGCGCCGAGCAGGCCGCCGAGTCCCTCGGCGCCGGGCGCATCACGCTGTTTCTCAGGGTGACGTTGCCGATGATTTTGCCCGGCGTGGCCGGTGGCTGGTTGCTGGCCTTCATCAACAGTTTCGATGAGGTGACCTTGTCGATCTTTGTCAGCTCGCCAGCCACGCAAACCCTGCCGGTGCGCATGTATGTGTACGCCACCGAGTCCATCGACCCGATGATGGCGGCGGTGTCGGCGCTGGTGATTGCGCTGACGGCGGCGACCATGATTCTGCTCGACCGGGTCTACGGCCTGGACCGCGTGCTGGTGGGGAAACATTGATGGCTCTGTTCAAACGATTGGCTGAAATCGCTCGCCCTGCCGTGGCCTTCACCCTCGACGGGCAACCGGCCACCGGCCTGCGCGGCGACACCCTGCTGACCGCCGTGCTGACCTGCGCCGAGCACCTGCGCGGCAGCGATTTCAGCGCCGAGCGCCGCGCCGGGTTTTGCCTGATGGGCGCCTGCCAGGACTGCTGGGTGCGCCTGGAGGATGGGCGGCGGGTACGCGCCTGCTCGACGTTGCTGGAAGAAGGTCAGGTGATCAGCCGTGATCCGGGGCGCCAGCTATGAAGCCGGTGGTGATTGTGGGCGCAGGCCCGGCGGGGATCAGCGCGGCGCGCACGCTGCTCGACCACGGCATCAAACCTTGCCTGATCGATGAGAGCCTGCGCGGTGGCGGGCAGATCTATCGGCGCCAACCAGCGGGTTTCCAACGCTCAGCCAAGCAGGTCTACGGTTTTGACGCGCGCAAGGCAGACGCCGTGCACCGCACGATGGATGAGTTGGCCTGTTTGATCGACTATCGGCCCGAAACCCTGGTGTGGAATGCCGAGGACGGTCGCCTGGACACGCTCAAGAGCAGCCGTGCCGAGAGCCTCGAGTATTCGCGGATCATCGTCGCGACCGGCGCCACCGACCGCATCCTGCCTGTTTCGGGCTGGACCTTGCCCGGCGTCTACAGCCTGGGCGCCGCGCAAATCGCCTTGAAGTACCAGGGCTGCGCCATCGGCGAACGGGTGGCGTTTTGTGGCAGCGGGCCATTGCTGTATTTAGTGGCTTATCAATACGCCAAGGCCGGGGCCAAGGTGGTGGCGGTGCTCGACAGCGCGCCGTTCAGTGCGCAATGCCGTGCGTTGCCGGCGCTGCTCGGTCAACCGGCGACGTTGGCCAAGGGCTTGTATTACCGCGCCTGGCTGAGCGCCCACGGGGTTCCCGTGCATCAGGGCGTGACGCTCCAGCAGATCGAGGGCGAACAGCGGGTCAGCGGTATTCGTTGGGATAGGCAAGATTTGGCCTGTGACGCCGTGGCCTTCGCCCACGCCCTGCGCAGCGAAACCCAACTGGCGGATCTGCTCGGCTGTGAATTTGAATGGAATGCCTTGAACCGTGCCTGGTTGCCGCGCCGGGACAACGCTGGGCGCAGCAGCCTCGCAGGCGTGTACCTGGCAGGCGACGGCGCCGGGATCATGGGCGCGGATGCCGCACAGATGGCGGGCGAGCGGGCGGCGTTGGCGGTGTTGGAAGACGCAGGCGTGGCCATCGATCATCGCCGCCCCGCTGTGCTGGAGCAGCAATTGGCAGGCATCCAACGCTTTCGCCAGGGGTTGGAGACTGCGTTCCCCTTCCCTGAAGACTGGGCGGCGCAGGCACCGGATGAATTGATTGTGTGCCGCTGTGAAGAAGTCAGCGTCGGCGATGTACGCGCCGTGGTGGATGAAGGCCACTGGGAGATCAACCGGGTCAAAGCCCATTGCCGGGTTGGCATGGGCCGCTGCCAGGGCCGCATGTGCGGGCTGGCGGCAGCCGAGATCGTCGCTGAGCGCAGTGGCCGCGGGATTGAACACGTCGGCCGCTTGCGTGGCCAGGCACCGATCAAGCCGCTGCCGTTTGGCGTGCAGGTGCAGCCATGATCGACGTCATCGTGTTGGGCGGCGGGATCGTCGGGGCTTCGGCGGCCTTGATGCTGGCGCACAAAGGCCAGCGCGTGGCCCTGGTAGAGCGGGACTTTTGTGGCTCGCATTCCAGTGGCGTGAATTACGGCGGCGTCAGGCGCCAGGGTCGGCCGTTGCATCAGTTGCCGCTGTCGCAGCGCGCCCACCAGCTGTGGGCCGACCTGCCGGGGTTGATCGGTATCGAGGGCGAATACGTGCGCTCCGGGCATCTGAAACTGGCGCGCAGCCATGCGGATTTCGCCGCGTTGCAGGCCTATGCCGAGCAAACCCGAGGTTTTGGCCTGGGCTTGCAGCTGCTCGATCACGCCGAACTGCGCGCACGCTTCCCTTGGGTCGGCGATATCGCAGTGGGGGCTTCACTGTGCCCTGAGGACGGGCACGCCAACCCGCGACTGGTGTCCCCCGCCTTCGCCCGTGCGGCGCAACGCCTGGGCGCATCGGTATACGAGCAGGCCGAGGTGATCCGCATCGAACATGACGGCCGCCATTTCCGCGTGCACTGCGCCAACGGCCTGCACCTGCAAGCCCCCTGGTTATTGAACTGCGCCGGAGCCTGGGCCGGCACCCTCGCCGCGCAATTCGGCGAGCCGGTGCCGATCATTTCGGCGCACCCGGCCATGTTGGTCACCGAACCGCTGCCGGTGGTGATGAACGTGAGCACCGGTGTCGAAGGCGGTGGGATTTATGCACGCCAGGTGGCCCGCGGCAATTGCATCCTTGGCGGCGGGCGCGGCTTTGCCCTTGGCCCCCGGCAGGCGCGCCCCGGGCAAGCGGCAGTGCTGGAAATCCTGCGCAATGCCGCCGAGCTGTACCCGTTCCTCAAGGGCGCCCAGGCGATTCGCACCTGGAGCGGCACCGAAGGTTACCTACCCGATCACGAGCCGGTGATCGGTCCCAGCAGCACCCAACCTGGCCTGCTCCACGGTTTCGGCTTTGCCGGCGCCGGGTTCCAGCTGGGCCCAGCGGTCGGTGAAGCCCTGGCAGAGATCGTCTGCGACGGGGCCAGCCGCCAACCCATCGAAGCGTTTTCCATCCGTCGTTTCCAAGCCTGAGAGGAAAAACATCCATGAACACTCGTATTGCGCTGTCCTGCTTGTCCCTCGCTCTGCTCGCCTCCACCGCCCATGCCGCGCCGACACTGTACCTGGGCATGAACGGCGGCACCATGGAACGGGTGTACGCCGACAAGGTGCTGCCTGCGTTCGAGAAGGCCAACAACGTCAAGGTGGTGATCGTGCCCGGCACGTCGTCGGACATCCTCGCCAAGGTCCAGGCCAACAAAGACAATCCGCAGATGCACGTGATGTTCCTCGACGACGGCATCATGTACCGCGCCATCTCCATGGGCTTGTGCGACAAACTGGCAGCCAGCCCGACCCTGGAACAGATCCCGGCCAAGGCGAAGATCAAGGACCAGGCCGTGGCCGTGACGTTGGGCGTCACCGGCCTGGGCTACAACGCCAGGATGTTCAAGGAAAAAGGCTGGGCCGCCCCCACCTCATGGATGGACCTGGCCGACCCGCGCTTCAAGGACAAAGTGGTGTTCCAGTCCGTGGCCTCTTCCACTTTCGGCCTGCACGGTTTCCTCATGTTCAACCGCCTCCAGGGCGGCGACGAAACCAACGTGGAGCCCGGCTTCAAGGCCTGGCCAAAAACCGTCGGCCCCAACGTGCTGGAATATATCGCCAGCTCCGCGAAAATTTCCGAGATGGTGCAAACCGACGAAGCGGCGATCTTCCCCCTCACCCCAACCCAGGTGGCCACCCAGAAACTGCTCGGTGTGCCAATGGAATACGCGCAACCCAAGGAAGGCGCCGTGGTGCTGAACGTGGCCGAGTGCGTGATCGCGCGTAATGACCAACCGGAACTGGCACAGAAACTCGCCGCCTTTTTGCTGACCGCCGAGGCCCAGGCCCCGGCGCTGGAGGAAGGCGACCAGATCCCGTCGAACCCGACCACCCCGACCACCGACAAGACCCGCGCGCGGGTAGAGGCGATGCAGGGGTATTTGCAGACGGCGATTTCGATTGATTGGGACCAGGTGAACCAGGCGCGGCCGGAGTGGAATGCGCGGTGGAGTCGGTCGATTGAGCGGTAGGCGGGTATAGCTTGCGCTCCCACGTTGTTGACGTGGGAGCCGCCGTTACCCTTCCCTGCCCGCCCTGGCCTTGAGTTTATTGCAGTAATTTTTGTAGATCGCTCTCGCGGTATTTCGTTGAATGCGGATTTCAAATAATTTTTGCCGCATTTCCCGGTGGCGTTCGGTATTGAGCAGAAGCAATCCCAGGAGTGGAAATACAACGCCCAGAGAAAACGCCACGGTATGCGGGCGGTATTGAATCGTTGGTATGACCAGCATCAGGCAGAAAGCGAAATAGCCCGCCAGGAGTCCAACTGCCCAGTTGAAGCCACGCACAATCATGAAATTGGAAAACCCGAAGAAAAACGTCAGCGACAGAAGCCCCCACCCCATCAATTCGGTTCTCAGTGACGGCTCGAGCTTGCGCAAATAGTGATCATCAACCAGCACGGTCACCATAGCGGTTGAGAAGATAGCCATGAATATCGTGCTCATGAACACTGGAAAGTTACGGCGGAGAAAACGGAGAGGTGACTCATTCACTCTGAAATCTCCTCGTACCAGCCCACAACTATCGTCGTGGCATTTCCAACGTGACCATGTTGATAACTTCCAGCCAGCCCCGAAATCCCGCCCAGAACATCGTTTAATGGTTCGTTGAAACGTCGAACCCTGCGACTTTCTACCCGTTCACGGGGGGTGAGGTGGGCCCAGGGGAAACCGTCCTTCAATACGCTGCTAGCCATTCCTTTGCTCCTGAACTCACAAGAGCGCAGAGCGTAAAGAATCAATATCCGTCAAGAATGTAGGAAGGTTTCCTTTTTTAAGACAGGCACTTCCCGATCTGGTCTCAGCGCCTTGTAGTCAATCCTGGGAATGGGAAAGGTACCGCCGCAGAAAGCCGATGGCGGGCCGATCCGGTTCGGCTGGAATATTCGCGAGCACATCAACATTTGATCGTCCGTTCAAGCGGGAACTATCGGCAGCGCGCGTTTGTGCGCTGTCTTGCTGTACGCCCCTTCGACAATCGTCCTCACCCGCTCACTCACCGGCTCGCCCATCAGGTAGGCATCGATCTCTTCGTACGTGCAGCCATAGGCATGTTCATCCAGCTTGCCCGGTACGAGTTCTTCCAGGTCGGCAGTGGGCTGCTTGTGCACCAGGTTCGTCGGGGCCCCAAGGGCACTGGCCAACAGGCGCACCTGGGTCTTGGTCAGGCCCGACAGCGGTGCCAGGTCACAGGCGCCGTCGCCGAATTTGGTGAAGAAGCCCATCAATGCCTCGGCGCCGTGGTCGGTGCCGACGACCAGGCCGTTGTGCAGGTTGGCCACGGCGTACTGGGCGATCATGCGGGTACGGGCCTTGACGTTGCCTTTGATGAAGTCGACATGCTCCGCACTGGCTTCAGTGGCGCTCAGGCTGGCCATCAGGCCGTCGACGCTGGCGGCGATGTCGAGGGTGTCGATCTGGTCCGGAGCGATGAAGTCCAGGGAGGCCTGGGCGTCGTGTTCGTCGGCCTGGCTCTTGTAGGGCAAGCGCATGGCGATAAAACGCGCGGCGTAGTCCTCGGCCCGCAGTTGCTCCACCGCCAACTGGCACAGGCGACCGGCGGTGAGCGAATCGACGCCGCCGCTGATGCCCAGTACCAGGGCCTTGCAGCCTGAGTGGCGCAAGGTGGTCTTGATGAAGTCGATGCGCCGTTGGATTTCCTTGGCTTCACCGCCCTTGACCAGTTGCCGATCGATATTCAGTTCCTGCGCGATACGTTCTTGCATGTCACACCTCCACCCTGCCCACGTTGAACACCTGTGCCGCGTACTGCAAAAACGAGGCGTCTTCGCAGACATTCTTGATCGGATCATCGGAGAATTTCACCACCGGTTCGCCGTGCACCCGCACCAGCTTCATGACGATACTCAGCGGCTCGACGCCCTCCACATCGCACGCCAGGCTGGTGCCCATGCCGAAACCGAACTTGGCCTTGCCACGCACGTGACGCAGGATCGGCAGGCATTTTTCGAAGTTCAGGCCGTCGGAGAACATCAGGTCCTTGGTCATCGGGTCGATGCCCAATGCTTTGTAGCGGGCCAGGACTTTGTCGGCCCAGGCGATGGGATCGCCGGAGTCCTGGCGCAAACCGTCATACAACTTGGCGAAGTACAGGTCGAAGTCCTTGAGGAAAAAGTCGGTGCTGATGGTGTCGGTCAAGGCAATGCCCAGGCGGCCGCGGTATTCACGTACCCAGTTTTCCAGGCCGGCGTTCTGGCTTTCGCGCAAGCGCCCCAGTTGCTGGTGCACCATCATCCACTGGTGAGCCATGGTGCCAATCAGCGGCAGGTCGAATTCATAGGCCAGGTGCGCGTTGCTGGTGCCCACGAAGTGGCCGGGGAAGTCGCGGCGCATGATGTCCACCACTTCACGCTGGGCCTTGAATGACAGGCGCCGACGGGTGGAAAAGTCAGAGACGCGCAGGTCGGCCAGCTCGTCGCGGCTGAGGTGTTTCTCCAGCCAATCGAATTTCTGGTAGAGCTTGCGGGTGACGTCTTCCAGGGTCACGTCCGGGTACTTGTCGCGGTTGCGCAACTCACTGACCAGCGCCAGCACCGGCTGCTCGAACATGATGCAGTGCAGCATCGGGCCGACCACGCGGATATTCAGCTGGCCGTCGATTTCGCTGACGTGGATGTAGCGCAGGTTGAAGCGGAACAGGCCGAGGAAGCGTTCGTAGTCGGGGGTCAGGTATTCGCGAAAGCGTGGGTTGAACAGGAAGCGCAGCTCGCCTTCGCGCATTTGCAGGCCGGCGAGTTTCTCCAGCTCGGCGCGCAACTCAGGGATCAAGTGGCCGAGTTTTTCCCTGGAGCGCACGATGAAGTTGTATTCGACGTCGACGTTGGGGTGCTGGTGCAACACCGCCTGCATCATGGTGAAGGTGTAGTAGTCGGTGTCGAGCAAGCCCTGGATCACCGGGGCTTCGTAGTCGTAGGCACTTTCCATGGTGTGTCTCCTTAACGCGTGGCCATCGCGGCCAGTTCTTCGCGGGTGCTGCTGATCACAGCCCCGGCCTTGAGCAACTCATTGACGGCCTGCACGCTCCCCTCGTCGCTGATTCCTCGGCATGCCGGCAGGTGCAGGACCACCTCCAGGCCAGCCTTGAGCAGTTGCAGCGCAGTGGTCTTGACGCAGTAGTCCAGGGCCAGGCCGCCGACAATCACACGGACCACGCCTTGGGCCTTGAGGTATTCGATCACGCCCGTGGAGAGCTTGTCGTGCAGGTCGTGGTAGCAGGCGCCGTAAGGGTGCAGGTCGGGTTCGACGCCTTTCCAGATGAAGTAATCGTAGTCATATGGGGCGGGCAACTCGTCCAGCAGGGTGAAACCCTCGGTGCCCGGCACGCAGTGGCTGACCCAGGTGACATCGGCGTGCGCCAGGCCGGTGGGTTGCAGCATCTCGCTGGGCAGGGCAACCACCCAGGGGGCGTGCGGGCTGTGGGCATCTTTGCTGCCGATGCGGTGGCCGGCGAGGCTGGCCATGTAGTTGAGTTCGGCACCGATCTGGTCACCACCCGCCACCGGCAACTCGTTGGGGCACAGCGGCGTAAAGCTCTTCTGGGCGTCGACGTCGAATGAAGCGATGGCAGTTTTCGAGAGGGTCATGGCGGTTCTCCTGTGGCCTGGAAACAAAAGTACACGTCATGTACTTTCATTGCAAGAAACATTTGTTTATCTATTCTGGACTCAGTACATGACATATCTATTCGATCCGTTAGACTGTGCCCCACCGCTGTTTACAAGGACTCCACATGCCACTGAGCGCCTACCTCCACACCGTCGACCTCTGCGTGCTGTGCTACTGCCGCGCGGCGGGAGAATTAAAGCTGCTGCTGAATAAACGCGACGCCGAGCCGTTCGCCGGGCATTGGGCGCTGCCGGGCGTGGTGGTGAATGGTGGGGTGCAGGATCTGAGCCTCCAGGATGCCGTGGAACGCTTGCGCGCCAGCAGCAAGGTTGGCCTGGCGTTGGCCTGGAGCGAGCAAGTGGGCACGGTGGGCGATGCGTTTCGCGACCCGCGTTGCTGGTCATCGTCCACTTATTACCTGGCGATCGTCGCCGATGAGGTGGCGCTGGGTGAGCATCAGGGCTGGTTTTCGCTGAAGGCGGTGGCCGATGGCAGCATCAAGTTGCCGTTCGATCACAACAGCATCGTCGCGGCCGTGCAGGAGCGGCTGTTGTCCAAGTCGCTGTACAGCAACTTGCCCTTGATGTTCCTGGGCCATGAGTTCAGCGCGCCGGAAGCGACGACGATCTTCTCGCTGGTGCTGGCGCGGCCAGTGTTGAAGACCAGTATTCGCCAGCGCCTGTTGAAACTGACGGAGGCAGGGTATTTGCGCGAGACGGGGCGCAAGAAGCAAGGCGAAGGCGGCAGGCCCCAGGCGACGGTGGAGAACCTGAGACCTGGGGAGGTTTATTTCTTTGATCGCAGTTTTGCTGACTAAGCACCCTTTTCAAGAACGATGACGTTCAAATGTGGGAGGGGGCTTGCCCCCGATGGCGGTAGATCGGTCTATATATGTACTAACTGTCACACTGCCATCGGGGGCAAGTCGAATCGTCGCACCGCCCCTCCCACATTATTTTGATTGGGGTATGGCTTCAGCTCATCCAGTTGCCGCCATCGACGTTATAGGTTTGCGCCACCACATAATCGGCCTCCTTCGACGCCAGGAAAATCGCCATCCCGGTCAAATCCTCGGCCGTCCCCATCCGCCCAAACGGCACCTCGGCCGCCACCTGCCGCTTCTTCTCGCCCGGCGCCAGCCCTTCATGCTTGGCGAACAATGCATCCACCCCGTCCCAATGCTCGCCATCCACCACTCCCGGCGCGATGGCGTTGACGTTGATGCCCTGCTTGATCAGGTTCAGCCCCGCCGATTGCGTGAGGCTGATCACCGCCGCCTTGGTCGCGCAGTAGATCGCCACCAGCGGCTCGCCACGACGCCCGGCCTGGCTGGCCATGTTGATGATCTTGCCGCCATGGCCCTGGCTGATCATCTGCCGTGCCGCCGCCTGCAACGTGAACAACGTGCCGGCAACGTTGATCGAGAACAGCCGCTCATAACTGTCACGGGTGATATCGACGATGGGCGCCAGGTCGAACAGTGCGGCGTTGTTGACCAGGATATCCAGCTTGCCGGCCTGGGCCACCACGGCGGCAATCGCGCTGTCGATGGAGGCTTGGTCGGTGACGTCCATCGCCACCGCGTAAGCCTGGGGCCCGAGTTCGGCCGCTGTGGCCTGGGCGCGTTGCAGGTTGATATCGGCGATGGCCACGGTCGCGCCTTCGGCGATATAGGCCTGGGCAAAGGCGCGGCCGATGCCGCGCGCCGATCCGGTGATCAGCGCGCTCTTTCCTTCGAGTCGTTTCATGGGTTTGTCCGTCAACGTTATTTGGGATAGCCGGCGCGTTTCATCTCACGCTCGGTGGTGGACTGGGCCTGCTGCAATGCCTGATCGACCGACATGCCGCCGGTCAACGCCGCCGAAAGCAGCTTGCCGACGGAAGTGCCGATGGCCTGGAACTCGGGGATGGTCACGTACTGGATGCCCACGTACGGCACCGGCTGGGCCGAGGGATGCGCGGGATCGGCGTGCTTCATCATCTCCAGGGTGACCTGGGCGAACGGTGCGGCCTTCAGGTAGGCCGCGCTGTAGGTGGATTGGCGCGTGCCCGGCGGTACGTTGGCGAGACCCTCCTTGTCAGCCACCAACTGGATGTAGTCCTTGGAAGTGGCCCAGGTGATAAAGGTCTTGGCGGCGTCCTTGTGCTTGGACGTGGCGGGGATCGCCAGGGACCAGGCATAGAGCCAGGAAGAGCCTTTGTCGGTGACTTCGGTGGGCGCGGCGACGAACCCTACGCTGTCGGCGACCTTGCTCTGGCTCTTGTCGGTGGTGAACGAGCCGGCGACGCTGGCATCCACCCAAATGGCGCATTTGCCACTGTTGAACAGTGCCAGGGTTTCGTTGAAGCCGTTGCTGGACACACCCGGCGGGCCGTATTGCTTGAGGGTGTTGACGTAGAAGGTGGCCGCCGCGGTCCACTCGGGGCTGGTCAATTCCGGCTTCCACTGCTCATCGAACCAGCGTGCGCCAAAGGCGTTGGCCATGGTGCTGAGCAGCGCGATGTTCTCGCCCCAGCCGGCCTTGCCGCGCAGGCACATCCCGTATTGGTCTTGGTCTTTAGCCGTGAGCCTGGCGGCGAACTCGCCGAGCTGGGTCCAGGTGGGGTGCGCGGGCATGCTCAGGCCGGCTTGCTTGAACAGGTCGGTGCGGTAATAAGTGACGGTGCTTTCGCCGTAGAACGGCAAGGCGTACAGGGTGTCGTTGACCGACAGGCCCTGGCGCACCGAGGGGAAGATGTCTTCGGCGTCGTAGTCGGCGGGCAGTTGGGTCAACGGCTCCAGCCAGTGCTTGGCGCCCCACAGCGGGGTTTCGTAGGTGCCGATGGTCAGCACGTCGAACTGCCCGCCCTGGGTGGCGATATCGGTGGTGAGGCGTTGACGCAGCACGTTTTCTTCCAGCACCACCCAGTTGAGCCGGATGTCTGGGTGCTGCTGCTCGAACACCTTGGACAGGCGTTGCATGCGGATCATGTCGCTGTTGTTGACCGTGGCGATGGTCACGGTGTCGGCGGCCTGGCTGGGCACGGCCAGTGCCAGGCCGGACAGCAGGAACAGTGCTTGCGGGAACGTGGCTTTGCAGGACTGGAGCATGGCGGTTTGCACCTGTTGTTTTTGTTGTCGAGGGCCGATTACAGCAGCTTGGCCAGGCCCTAACAAACCCATGGCGCATGCACGACTGATACTTTTTTAACCGCCGGCCCCGGATCAAAAAAGTATCAGCGCCGGACGAAACCAGAGGTAGCGCTGCCGTTGCCAACCCGCGTATTTTGAGGCGATTCCACAAGCAAAAGAGGCATCAGCATGCCCGTCGACCGCGCCGCCCTGTTCGAACACCGCCCTGCCGAGCTGGAAGTGATCCTGCCCGAACCTGAGCACGGCTTTCGCTGGTTCGAACATGACTACCCTTTTGAGCTGGCGCGCTGGAACCACCACCCCGAATTCGAAATCCACCTGATCCGCCAGGGCAGTGGCAAGCTGGTAGCGGGCGACTATATCGGGGCGTTCAGCGCCGGGCATGTGGCGCTGATCGGCCCGGACCTGCCCCACGACTGGATTGGCGAGCTGGCACCCGGCGAATACCTGAAGGGTCGTGATGTGGTGCTGCAATTCGACGGCGCCGCCCTCCTCGCCCTGCGCAAGACCCTGCCGGAGCTCGGCGACTTGCACACGCTGTTCGAACAGGCCCGGCGCGGCCTGGAGTTCAGCGGCGACACCGCCGCGCAGGCTGCGCGTTTGCTCGAGGCCATCGGCAGCGCCCACGGCCTGCAACGCCTGATCCTGTTCCTGCAACTGCTCGACACCCTGAGGAACGCCCCGCCCCCCGAGGTGAAAGCCCTGGCCAGCGCCTGCTACGCACCAACCCTGGACGCGCGCAGCGCCGAGCGCATCAACAAGGCGTTCGACTACCTGATGCGTGAACTGACCGGCGACTTGCGCCTGTCGGTCATCGCGCAGCAACTGGAGATGAGCGAACCGGGCTTCTCACGCTTCTTCAAGCGCAACACCGGCCACGGGTTCATTGACCTGATGCGCAAGTTCCGCGTGCAGCGCGCCTGTCGCCTGTTGCTGCAAAGCGAGATGTCGGTGGCGGATATCTGCTTTGAAGTGGGCTACGCCAACCTGTCCAACTTCAACCGGCACTTTCGCATCGAGATGCACCAGACCCCCAGCGAATACCGGCGCGAAACCGCCATGCACTTGTTCAATCGGATTGAAACAATGACACCGCGTCATTTCTGATCAAAAGGTCGATTAATCGCGATTTTTTCCAGTCCATTCAAGCCATTGCGCAAAGTTGGTACGACCTGTGCGAGCGTGTGCGGAACGAACTTGGTCGCCAAGTTCGCCTCAACCCGAAGAATCGGGTTCAAACCGCGTACGAATAGGGATTTTCAATGCACTTGACCTCAAGGCGTCCTGCTTATTTTGGTGTTTCCCTGCTACTGGTTGCCGTTACGGGAGTACTCAGCCCGCCCATTTTGGCGCAGCAACCGCCCATCGATGACTCAGCACAGGGCGAAACCCTCAGCCCGGAAGCCAGCCCGGCGAAAAAAGGCGTGTACCTGTCGGACTGGTTTAACCAGGACCTGACCTTGATCGGCAGCAAGGACATCAGCTTCGGCCCCAAGCCGCAGGACGATGTCTACCTGGAATACGAGTACTTCGGCCGCAAGGGCCCCTTCGAGTTGTACGGCTACATCGACGTGCCGAAGATCCTCGGCATCGGCAACAGTCACGACAAAGGCGCGTGGGACCATGGCTCGCCGGTGTTCATGGAGCACGAGCCGCGTATCTCCATCGATTACCTGGCCGGCCGCAGCCTGGCCATCGGCCCCTTCAAGGAATGGTACGTGGCCTTTGACTGGATCTATGACCACGGCAGCAACCAGGCCAACCGTGCCAACACCCTGTACAGCGGCCTCGGCACCGATATCGACACCCACTCGCGTGTCAACCTCTCGGCGAACTTCTATGGGCGTTACCAGTGGGAAAACTATGGCGCCAGCAATGAATATTCGTGGGACGGCTACCGTGCGCAAATGAAATACATCGTGCCCATCGACACGTTCGACAACGGTGCCTCGCTGACCTACATCGGTTTCACCAACTACGATTTCGGCTCGGACCTGCACAAGGACAACCCGGCCCGTACCGCCAACTCGCTGGTGGCAACCAACGTGCTGCTGTATTCATTCACCCATTTGCGCTTCACCCTGGTCGGCCGTTATTTTCATAACGGCGGCAACTGGGAGGATGGCAGCGAATTGAATTTCGGCGAAGGCAACTTCCGCGCACGCTCCGACGGCTGGGGTTACTACGCTGGCGTGGGCTACCAATTCTGAGCAAGGAGTACTGGATGAAAGCGTTTACCCGTCTCACGCTGGCTATCGGCCTGACCCTGCTGCCCCACATGGTGCTGGCTGACACACCCACGCCGATCAAACCGAAAGTGATGCTGATCACCATGTTCGCCCCTGAGGCGCAAACCTGGATCGAGCGCCTGGAACTCAAGCAGGAGGTGCGCGTACCGGGCTTGTCTGCCGACTACCCGGTGGTTCGCTGCAACACCCAGGACGTATGCCTGCTGGTCACCGGCATGGGCCAGACCAACGCCGCCGCGTCCACCCTGGCCCTGGCGCTGTCGCCCAAGTTCGACCTGCGCCACAGCTATTTCCTGATCGCCGGGATCGCCGGCATCAGCCCGAAACACGGCACCCTGGGCACCGCCGCCTGGGCCCACTACCTGGTGGAATTCGGCACCCAGTGGGAGCTGGATTCGCGGGATGCACCCAAGGATTGGCCGACCGGGTATATCGGCATCAACACCAAGGGGCCCAACGAAAAGCCGCCGCTGGACTACAAGACCGAAGTGTTCGAGCTGAACCCCAAGCTGCAGGCCAAGGCGTTCGCCCTGTCGCACAAGGTCGAACTCACGGAAAGCAAAGAGTCCGCCGCCTGGCGCAAACACTACCCCACCGCCCCCGCCAACCAGCCGCCGCAAGTCACCCGTTGCGACACCCTGGCGGGCAATACCTGGTTCTCCGGCACGCGCCTGAGCGAGCGCGCCGAGGTGTGGACCAAGCTGCTCACGGACAACAAAGGCGAATACTGCACCACCCAGCAGGAAGACAACTCCACCTATGAAGCTTTGCTACGCGCCAGCCGTGAAGGGTTAGTGGATATCCAGCGCCTGGCCGTCGTACGTGCCGGATCGGACTTCGACCGCCCGTACCCTGGCTACAGCGAAGTGGACAACCTGCTCAAATACGCCGACCAGGGAGGGTTCGTACCCGCGCTGGAAAACCTGTACCGCACGGGCAATCCGTTGGTACAGGCGATCCTGAAGAACTGGTCGGCATGGGAAAAAGGCGTTCCCGACGCCTAGTGCCGAGCGAAATGTAGGGGGCAGCGTCCATCGCCGTCTGTAGGAGCGAGGGGGACGCCTAGTTCTTGCTCGCGAAAAACTCACAGGCGCCGCGTTCATTCAGGAAGCGCGCGTTATCGTTGAGGTTTTTCGCGAGCAAGCTCGCTCCTACAGAAAGGCCTTAACTGCCCTGATCGTGTCAAGGCAGCAAGATGATTTTGTCGGCGCTGCCTTGATTCACGTCCTCATAGCACTGCACGCCATCGGCCAGCGCCACTTCGCGCAGGCCAGTCGGCAATGGCAGTTGCCCTTCATCGAAAAAGCGTCCGAACTGCTCCAGCATCACCGCGCACTGCTCGCAGTTGTAGAGCAATGAATTGATGCCCACCACCGAGCCACCCTTGCGGTACAGGGCCAGGGCCGGCAGTTGTACGTGGCCGTCCACCGGTGCGGCAATGATCGCGATGCGGCCAAACGGAGCCAGGCCGGCCACGGCGGCTGGCAGCCAGAAACCGGTGGTGTCGAAGATCACATCGGCGCCGCCCTTGAACACCGCATGAACCTGCGCGCCCAGTTCTTCGGGCTTGCCCAACGCAATGGCGTCGAACCCTTGCCCCTGCAACACCTCGACCTGGTCAGCCTTGCGCACCGCCGCCAACACGTGGGCGCCGCGGATGTTCGCCAAGGCCAATGCCGCACCGCCCACAGCACCATTGGCGCCGATCACCAGCAACCGCGTGCCTTTGCCCACGCCACTGCGCTCCAGCGCATCCCAGGCCGTGGTGTACGGCACTCCCAGGCTGGCGGCCTGGGAAAAACTCAGGTGCGCAGGTTTATGCGCGACACCTTTGGCCGACACGGTGAGGTACTGGGCGTGGGAGCCGTCAGCGAAAAACCCCAGGTCGCGGCCGGTGCCCCAGACTTCCTGGCCCACCAGTGCCTGCGGACCTTGCACGACCACGCCGGCAAAGTCGCGGCCAGGTATGCGCGGCACTGTGGTGTAGGGGAAACGCCCGAGTACGTTCTTCACGTCGCTGGGGTTAAGGCCCGCGGCCTTGATCTGGACCAGCACCTCATCGGCGGCGGGCACCGGGGTGGCAACCTCGACGAAGCGCAGGGCGGTGAGGTCGCCGGTGGCGGAAAATTGCAGTGCATTCATGGCCAATATCCATCGAGGGGAAGAAAGGGATCAGGACAACCAACCGGCGACCAACTGCCGGCCCATGGGCCAGAGCTGCTCACCGAGCAGCATGCCCATCAGGCCCACCAGCGCGATGGCCGGCGGTGCGGGCGAACGAAAGTCCAGGGCGCCGTAGATCAAGCCGACGAACAGGCCGATAGCCAGGGAAATCAGATAGTTCATGGTGGTGAGTGCCTGATGGGTAGATGGGCCCAGTGTAGAGAGCCCATCGCTGAAGCATCGGCCAAGTGCTTCAGGATTTCGGCCAACCCTCAGCCGTTGTACTGCGACGGTGCCACACCGAGCTCGCGGCGGAACATGTCGCTGAAACTGCTCGGCGAATAGCCCAGGGAGCGTGCGATAGCACTCACCGACTGGCCCTGGATCAACTCAGCCACCGCCGTGGCCAGTTGCACCTGGCGACGCCATTCGGCGAAGCCCATGCCCAGGTGGTTCTGGAACAGTCGCGCCAGCGTCCGCACACTGGCGCCGGCCGCTTCGGCGTGTTGCTCGAAGGGAATCTCCAGGGACGGCGCCGCCATGACCGCCTGGCAGGCATTGATCAGCCGCCGGTCGACGCCCACCGGCATGGCGATGCGAATGGGCGAGCGGCGCGCACGTTGCAGCTCCAGCAAGGCCAGGCCGACCACCGCGTCGTAATAGCCTGCATCGCCAGTGTCCCCCTGCTCCACCAGCGTGACGATCAACTCGCGCAGCAACCCACCGACTTCGATGACCTGCACCTGGCTGTCCAGCGTCGTCGCCAAGGCTGGACGCAAGTAGATATTGCGCATCTGCAAATCCGAGACCACGCGGATGCCGTGCTCCACCCCCGGTGGCAACCACACCGCCCGCTGGGGCGGCACCACCAGCGCCTCCTGGGGTGTCTCGACCCACATCACGCCGCTCATGGCGTAGAGCAACTGGCCCCAGTCGTGGCTATGGGGCTCCACGTACAAACCGCGCGGGTAGGTGCGCGCCAGGGGCAGTACGGGGACGGCGTGGTCACTGAGGTCGGGGGGCGCGGCCTGGGCCATGGGAAACACATCGTTCAAGGGTGAGCCGCCATGGTAATGACCACCGCTCGACAATCCGAGTGAATTTTTGCGGCCCACGAGGATCACTTGCTTACACCTGAAGGTTTGATGGGCCCATGAATAACGCAAAACTGTTTGTGATCGACTACACCCTGCATGGCGAACCCAAGTCATTCATCATTCGCCTGGAACAGCTCGATGCCGCTCAAGCCTGGCATTGGGCGAGCTGTGACGCCGGCGTGGGGCGCATCGGTCGCTTTGCCCGTGAGCAAGTGAAGAAAACCAGCCAGGAGCAGGCCGAGAAATTCGGCATTGAAAACGTACAATGGCGCCGCTCGGATGCGCGCGCCCAGGCTTGATCAAGGAGCGATACCCATGGATTCGACCCGGCAAGTCAACGGCAAGGCCCGGATTGACTACACCCAGGACACGCTGTTCGGGCCACTGGCCAAGCATGTCGAATGCCAAGTGAGTGTGCAGCAAAGGGCCGGATGGCTGGTGTTGAAGGTGTTCCAGCCACTGCCCGATGATCTACATGCCGCGCAAACCGTAGTGTTTGCATTGGAGGGGCGGCGCACCAGCGCCGTGGTGAAAGACAGCCACCGCCTGGCCGATCACAGCCTGCGCCTGGAACTGGAAACCCAATAGCCCAAATCGAACCGCTGAAGCGTGGGAGGAAGCAGGCCCCCTCCCACCGTCATAACTGCGCTCAGCCTTTGGCCGACTTGGCGCACTCACACCCCGTCGGCGCTGCACAGGGTTCGCCATGGGCATGGTGCTCGGCACAGCCCTGGCAGCAATAACCCTTACCGTCTTTCATTACTGCATCAGCCCCCAACACGCACTTGCAGTGTGGGCAGGCACAGGTTGCATCTGGCATGGTCAGACTCCTTCTTCATGGTCGTCCGGTGCGGCGAGCGCCAGCACCTTAAGCAGTGACTGCGGGCCGGCGCGGATGGTTCCAACCATCAATCGGTACGGGTATTGCTGCGGTACATGAACACCAGCGCCAGGGCCAGGCAGGCCATGGCCACGATGCGGCTGCCCGACAATTCGATCGCCGGGTTGCCCAGCCAGCCGAAGTTATCGATCAACATACCCATGCCCAACTGCCCGACGATCACCGCGACAGTGGCGACCGCCGTGCCGACCACCGGTACCGCGCCGACCATGACCATCATGTACACCACGCCGAACAGCGCGCCGGTCAGTTGCCATTTCGGTACGTCCAGCAGGCTCAAGGCCTGGGCCGGCTCGAAGAAGAAAATCAACAGCGCAGTGGTCAATGCGCCCACCGCAAAGGTCAGCAGGCTGCTGCGCAATACCCCCACCGCCTGGCCCAGGCGACCATTGATCGCCGCCTGCACACTCAACACCGCACCCGCGGCAATCACCAGCACCAATAACAGAATCAGGTTCATTGCCTTACCCTCGTGCAATCAAAACAAGTGCCGCCACAATCAACGCCAAGGCGATCCAACGCTCGCCATTGACCCGCTTGCGCGCGGTGCCGAACCAACCGAAATGGTCAATCAGCACGCTCTTGCCGACCTGGCCCGACAGAATCGCGATCATCGTCATCGCGATACCGATATGCGGCGTGGCCAGGGTCAACACCACCACATACATCGGCCCCAGGAAGCCGCCGATCAACTGCCAGCGCGGCAAGTCGGTCAACGCCGGGCCCTTTTGCGGGCCGCTGAACAACAGCAGCAAATACAGGATGGCCGAGCCGACGCCGAAGATGCTCAAGGTCGCCCACAAGTGGCCCACCTGCACACCCAACGGCCCGAGCAAACCGGCTTCCACGGACAAGCCCATGCCCGCCAGGATCACCAGTGGCAACAACAGCAACCTGAGCACATTTTTTTTCGCGGTGGCCCGCGCCACACCCTCGATAGAACTGGCCTGCATACATCACCTGCGCTTTAACAAAGGATTGGATGGTGGGCATTATCCGGTGGCCGTGCTGTGCGATAAATGGGAGCATACGGACAACACCTTTGCGCATTACGCACAGCCTGGGGACACGATGCAGGGTTTGAATGAATTGAGTTTCAAGGCGCTGCGCCTGTTCGTCGCGGTGCTGGACCATGGCAGCTTTTCTGAAGTGGCACGTCGCGAAAGCCTGGCGCCCTCCTCCATTTCGCGGCAGATCCAATTGATGGAACAGGCCCTCGGCCAGCAGTTGCTCTACCGCCACACCCGCGCAGTGACCCCCACCGAGGCCGGGCGCCTACTTGGACGGCATGCACGCGTGATGCTGGAGCAGTTGGAAGCCGCCAGCCAGGCCCTGCAGGAACAGGACAGCGAACCCAGCGGGCTGGTGCGGATCAACGCGCCGATGGTGTTCGGCCAGCGCCACCTGTCACCGTGGCTGGGGGCGTTATGCCGGCGCTACCCGAAGCTGCAACTGGATATCCAGCAAACCGACACCTACGTTGATCCGCTGCAAGATGGCACCGACTTGCTGTTCCGCATCGGCGTGCTCAACGACTCCAGCATGCAGGCGCGCATCTTCGCCCCCCAGCGCTTTCGCATCGCCGCCAGCCCCGCCTACCTGGCCCGGCACGGCACGCCCAGGCACCCGGACGAACTGCTCAATCACCAGTGCCTGGCCTATAAAGGCATCACCGGCCAGCAGCGCTGGTTCTTCCGCAAGGGCCAGGGCGACTGGACGCCCTACAGCGTCAAGGGCCCGATCACCGGCAACCACGCCGACACCCTGACCCACGCCGCCGAACAGGGCCTGGGGCTGGTGGTGTTTCCTTCCTGGCTGATCGGCGAAAGCCTGCGGGCCGGAACCTTACAGGCGGTACTGACAGAGTACGAAGTGGCAACCACCCTGGAGCCCCAGCAGATTGCGGCGTTGTGGCCCGGGAGCCGGCGTTTGTCGCTGAAGGTGCGGACGGTGATCGATTACTTCGTGGAGTGTTTTGGGGCCGTGCCGTACTGGGATCGAGGGGAGGTACCGGTTGTGCAGAACACGTCCCCAGAGGACACGTCCTTCTTGAAAACGTAGGTTCGTTCTGATTTTTCGGGTAACTATCCCCAGGCACAAAAGGAAAACCCGTTATCCCCGATGACTTCGACGTGCCTCTACCGGACGTCCTGCTGGCGATCCTGGTGTAGACCGCCCGAGCTACCCAGCTGATTCAAAACAACCACTGCCCAAGCAACCACGCATTCGCCCCGCTGATCACCGCAAACAGAAACCACGCCAGCCACCGCGTCGGCAGCCGATTGACGAACGGCCCCATCAATTGCGGGTCGCCGGTCATGCGGATCAGCGGGTACAGCGCAAACGGCAATTGCAGGCTGAGCACCACCTGGCTGAGGATCAGCAGCTTGCCAATCGCGTCATCGCCCATCAGCCACACGCCAAGGAACGCCGGGATCAGCGCCAGCCCACGGGTGATCAGGCGGCGTTGCCAGCACGGAATACGCAGGTTGAGGTAACCCTCCATGATCACCTGGCCGGCGATGGTGCCGGTAAAGGTCGAACTCTGCCCGGACGCCAGCAAGGCGACACCAAAGAGGATGCTGGCAAAGGCACCGCCCACCAACGGGTCAAGCAGGTGGTAGGCGTCCTGGATTTCCACCACATCGGTATGACCGGTCTTGTAGAAGGCAGCGGCGGCGAGTATCAGGATCGCGGCGTTGACCAGCAACGCCAGGGCCAGGGAGCCGATGGTATCGATGCGTGCCAGCTTGACCGCGTCCTGTTTGCTGGCGAGGTCTTTGCCGATCAGGCGGGTTTGCACGATCGAGGTATGCAGGTAAAGGTTATGGGGCATCACCGTGGCGCCGAGGATCCCAATAGCCAGGTACAGCGGTGCGGCATCGCTGATGGCCGACAGTGACGGGGTGAAGCCGCTGAGCACGTCCGGCCAATAGGGTTTGATCAGCACCAGCTCGATAAAGAAGCACACGCCGATGGTCGCCACCAGCGCCAGCATGATCGCTTCCAGGCGGCGGAACCCACGGTTTTGCAGGGCCAGGATCAGCAGTGTGTCGAATGCGGTAATGACAATGCCGGTGGTCAGGGACACGCCGAGCAGCAGGTGGAACGCCAGGGCGCAGCCGAGTACTTCGGCGAGGTCGGTGGCAATGATGGAGATTTCCGCCAGCGCCCACTGGGTGCGCGCAGAGCGCGGGCTGTAGCGCTCGCGGCACAGTTGCGCCAGGTCCTTGCCGGTGGCGATACCCAGGCGCGAGCACAAGCACTGCACCGCCATGCCTGCCAGGCTGGCCAGCAGCACCACAAACAGCAGGTTGTAGCCGTAGCGTGAACCGGCCTCGATGGCCGTGGCCCAGTTGCCTGGGTCCATATAGCCGATGGAGATCAGCAAGCCGGGGCCGGCGAACATCAGCACCCGTTTGAAAAACGAGGCCTTGGGGTCAACGATGATAGAGCCGGCAACTTCCGGCGGGCAGAACGGGGCGGTAGCGACTTTCGGCAGACTGAATTTCACGCGGTATCCCAGGCAAACACACAAGACAGAGGCGCAGCTTATCAGTCGGACGCGACCGTGCGCATTACCGTCTCCCGAGGCAAATCGAATGCCTCGACCACCTGCACCACCAGGTCCATCTCCTGGTTCAGCGCCTCGCGCTCCATGCGTTGGCGAATCACGCCGATCACCAGCACCGCCAGGGTGGTAATGGAGTACGCCGGGCCGGAGAACGCACGCACACCGCTTACCACCAGCATCGCCGCCGCCAGCGCCTGGCCCACTACCGGAATCGCCGAGGCCGCCCCCCGGCGCAGGATAAACCCGGTCAGCCCCGCCAAGGCGGTGCCGCTGAGGGCCGTGGCGGCCGAACGGCCGACATCGAAACGATTGAACAGCCCCTGTTCCTTTTGCGCGGCGGCCTGGAGTTCGGCGTCGAATACTTGCCGGTCGGCGTTGCTGAGTTTGTGCTTGTACTGCTCGATCAGTTTTTCCGCGACCTGGGCTTCAATGTCGGCCAATGCAACGGTGTCCACTGGATCATCGAACTTGATCCCCAACCGCTGCGCCACGTCCTCGGCAATCTGGCGATAACTCACGCCATGGCCACGGGCCAGGTTCATAAAGCTGTCACCGCCCATGCGCTGTAGCTCGATCGCCAGCTTCAGCGGCTCGCGCACGCTGGCGTCAATCGAGGCGCTGCGTTTTTGCGCCATCAACTCGGCGAGGAATTTCAGCTCTTCCGCGCGTGCCTGTACCAACGCCGGAAACAGGTCCACGTCTTCCTCGGCAAAGCGCACCTGCGCGCTGCGCTGGTCGGCGCGGATCATGCCGCGCCGCTCCTGCAACAGGTCGGTGTACTGCACCACCGTGCGCAACTGCGGCCAATACGCGGCATGATCGAAGCTGGCCAGGTGCACATTCGTCACCTTGGCCTTGAGCGCCGGCGTGACGGGAATCGCATATCGACCGATGCAGCGCTCGGTGTCGGGTTTCAGCGCCAGGGCCCAGTCCTTGCTGGAGTGGCAGTTGATCACCCGCCCCTTGAGCGGCGCCGCTATTTCATCCCACGGGCTCGACGTACAGATCGCGCCGCCCATCAACAGCAAATTGTCCAACGGCAGTTCGCGGGCGGTGTCGGGGTTGGCCAGCACGCTCTTGACCAGGATCCGTGCGCCGAGGGAATGGCCGATCAGGTTGATGCGCCGCACGTCCAGCGATTCGCCGTGCAGGTAGCTGGCCAGCTCGGGCAATAAGGTCTTGGCCACTTCATCGACGCGCGCCTCGACGCTTTTGTAGTGATCGAGAAAATACGCGATCGCCTTGCCCACCCCCACCGTTGCCGCTCCCAGGCCACCCCCGCCGAGCATCGAGGTGATCACGTCCTTGAAGGGCGCAAACACATTTTCCAGGAAATGCCCCGCTGGCCAGAACAGCATCAGGTTGGTCGAACCTTCGATTGCCGCCAGTTGTTCCTTGAAGTTGCCCAGTTGTTGCCGGTTGAAGAATGCCGAATAACCGTGAACGTAGAGATTGAGCACATCCCCCTGGGGCTCGCCACACAGAACGAACGTGGGCTTGCGGGTGCGGTGCATTTCATCCCACTGGTGTTGCATGGGCCGGTGACTCCTGGTGACAAGGGGGAGCGATAGTAACAAAGGGCGGGCCGCTGGAAGGTGAATCCTGACCGACGCGGCAGCGGCGAGGTCTCAGAACAACGCTGCCGCCTTGGACTTGGCCAGATAGCGCGCCGGGGCGTCTCCCAGGTTGCGCCGGAACACCGCGGTGAACGCGCTGGAACTGCTGAAGCCCAGCGCGAGTGCCACCTCGGTGATGGACACCCCATGGCTGAGCCGGGCCGTGGCTTCCAGCAAGCAGACCTGCTGGCGCCAGGACACGAACGTCATACCGGTGTCCTGGAGGAAATGCCGGGTAAACGTGCGTCGACTCATGCTCGACCACGCCGCCATCTCATCGATGGAGATGGTTTGCGTCGGGGCCTCCAAAAAGCGCTGGCAAGCGCGTGCCAACCGGGGCTCGCTCGGCAGCGGTGCGCTGAGGGGAAGTTCGGGCATGCTGGCCATTTCATCGATCAACAGCGTCAGCACACAGTGATGGCGGACGCTGGCGACGGGCGACGGCCCCATCGCCAACGCCGCCTCCAACAGATGCCTGAGCAGCGGCGACACGTCAAACACCTGGCAGCGCGCCTGCAAGCCGGCCCGCGCGGCGGCGCCCGTGTCCAGGTAGGTGTTGAGCATCACCACATCACCACGCATATGCATTTCATGGGGCACGCCGCCGGGCACCCAGATCGCCCGCTGCGGCGGCACCACCCAATTGCCCAGGTCGGTGAACATTTTCAGCGCGCCGGTGGCGGCATAGGCGAACTGCCCTCGCGCGTGCGTATGCCGCGCGAACACCGTGCCGGAGGGGTATTCGCGCAGCGTCACCAGCGCATCAGGGCTGTTGGCATCAAAGGTCGGAATCATGGCCCGATAATGTCAAACCATGACCCAACCTGGCAAGCGGGCCATTTTCCAGCGCCCTAACCTCAACGCCTTTGAAACTGCGTACTGCCTCAAGGAACCCCCATGCTGAAAAAACACCTGGCGCTTGCCGTGCTCGTCACGTTGATCTGGGGCGTGAACTTCCCCCTCACCAAACTGGGCCTGCGCTCGATCGATCCGTTTGTGCTCACCGGCATACGCTTCGCCCTCGCCGCCTTGCCCCTGGTATTTTTCATTGCACGCCCCGCCGTACGGTTCCGCTACGTGGCCGCCTACGGCTTTATTTTCGGGCTGGGTATGTGGGGCGTGATCAACTATGGCATTCAGGTCGGCGTCAGCCCGGGTATCGCCTCGCTGGTGATCCAACTCAGCGTGTTTTTCACCATGGGCTGGGGCTTCGTGCTGTTCGGCGAAAAGCTCCACAAGGTGCAAGTGCTCGGTGCCTGTCTCGCCTTGATCGGGCTGGTGGGGATCATCTGGACCCAGCAAGGCGACCGTGCGCTGCTGGGCGTCATGTTGATCGTGCTCAGCGCGCTGGCCTGGAGCATCGGCAACGTCATCATCAAGCAATCAGGGGTGAAAGAGATCTTCTCGTTCATGGTGTGGGCCAGCCTGTTTCCGCCGATCCCCCTGTTCTTCATGGCGTGGTGGCTGCACGGCAGCGCACCGTTCGAACGCCTGGGCGCCCACTTGGACCTGACGGCGGCAGGCGCCATCCTGTTCCAGGTCTACCTGGCCACGCACGTTGCCTACTGGGGTTGGAACTCACTGCTCAAGGCCTACCCCGTGTCCACCGTGGCACCGCTGTCCTTGCTGATTCCAGTATTCGGAATGACCAGTTCGATGCTGATCCTCGGCGAGCGTCTTTCCACGCCGAACCTCATCTCGATTGCCATCATCCTCGTTGGCCTGGCGGTGGGGTTATACCGCAGGCCCACCCCGGCGCACGGCAAAACACGCCGTCAGCGAAAGGAGCGATCTTGCGCTGAACGTCGGGAAACCACGGGATAATGTCCCGGTTCGCGTACATCGCACGCATGCAGCCAGGCAGCGTATTCAGGACCGACCTTCGCCGGTTTCTTCAAATGCTTCCCCCGCCTTCAAGCAAACACCTCTCAAAAACACAATTTTGAAGCGGTAAAAAGCGCTCTAATAGCCGCCTGTCGATTGGTTTTAAAGATTTTGGAGTTCGCAATGCCCCATGAAGGCAACCTGTTACAAGCAGCCGTGGTGTTCCTGCTCGCCGCCGTGCTGACCGTGCCCCTCGCCAAGCGCCTGCAATTGGGCGCGGTGCTCGGGTATCTGTTCGCCGGCGTCATCATCGGCCCGTCAGTGCTTGGGCTGATCGGCAACCCGCAAAGCGTTGCGCAGTTCTCTGAACTGGGCGTGGTGTTGCTGCTGTTCATCATCGGGCTGGAGTTGTCGCCCAAGCGTCTCTGGGTAATGCGCAAGGCGGTGTTCGGTGTCGGCCTGGCCCAGGTGCTGCTCACCGGCTTGGTGATGGGCGCGGTAGCGCTGTGGCTGTTTGGCCAGGCGTGGAACAGCGCAATCGTGCTGGGGCTGGGCCTGGCGTTGTCCTCCACCGCCTTCGGCCTGCAAAGCCTGGCCGAGCGCAAGGAGCTGAACCAGCCCCACGGGCGCCTGGCCTTTGCCATCCTGCTGTTCCAGGACATCGCCGCGATCCCGCTGATCGCCATGGTGCCGCTGCTTGCCGGCAGCGACCACCCGACCAACGAAGCGCAAGGCTTGCAGCACGTGTTGCAGATCCTCGGCAGCATCGCCGTGGTGATCATCGGCGGGCGCTACCTGTTGCGCCCGGTGTTTCGCATTGTCGCCAAGACCGGCCTGCGCGAAGTGTCCACCGCCACGGCCCTGCTGGTGGTGATCGGCACGGCGTGGCTGATGGAGCTGGTCGGCGTGTCCATGGCCCTCGGCGCGTTCCTCGCCGGCCTGCTGCTGGCGGACTCGGAATACCGCCATGAGCTGGAGTCCCAGATCGAACCGTTCAAGGGCCTGCTGCTGGGTCTGTTTTTTATCAGCGTAGGCATGGGCGCCAACCTCAGCCTGTTGCTCAGTTCGCCACTGGTGGTGATCGGCCTGACCCTGTTGCTGATCGGTCTCAAGCTGCCGCTGCTGTATGCCGTGGGCCGCCTGGTGGGCGACCTCAACCGCGAAAGTGCCCTGCGCCTGGGCGTGGTGCTGGCGGCCGGCGGTGAATTTGCCTTTGTGGTGTTCAAGATCGGCCGCGACCAGGGCCTGTTCGAACCGCACCTGTACGACATCCTGGTGTTGACCATCACCCTGTCCATGGCCATTACGCCGCTGCTGTTGCTGGTGTGCCCGAAGCTGTTCAAGCCCAGGGTCAAACCGGTGGAAGTGCCCGAGGAGTACCGCGCCATCGAAAGCGACGCACCGCGCGTGGTGATCGCCGGGATGGGCCGCATGGGCCAGATCGTCGCGCGGATCCTGCGTGCGCAGAACATCTCGTTCATCGCCCTCGACACCTCGGTGGAAACCATCGAGCTGACCCGCAGTTTCGGCGGTATGCCGGTGTTCTACGGCGACCCGCAGCGCCCGGAAATCCTGCACGCGGCCAAGGTCGACCAGGCCGAGTTCTTCGTGATCGCCATGGACGACCCGGAGATCAATATCAAGACCGCCGAACTGGTGCGCAGCCTCTTCCCGCACATGAAAATCATCGCCCGCGCCCGTAACCGCCAGCACGTTCACCGCCTGGTGGACCTGGACGCGTCACCGGTGCGCGAGACCTTCTATTCCAGCCTGGAAATGAGCCGCCGCACCTTGGTGGGCCTCGGTTTGAGCCAGGCCCAGGCCGATGCGCGCATCAACCGCTTCAAGAACCACGACCTGCAAGTCCTCGCCGCCCAGCACGCGGTGTATGACGACGCGGCCAAGGTGATGCAAACCGCCCAGGAAGCCCGTGCGGAACTGGCGCGACTGTTTGAAATGGACCGACTTGAGGAAGAGTCCGACAAGGTGTAAGGCAGTGGACGAACGATCTTGCGAAATTTCTGACAGAATACCGCGCAATTTCGTTCACCACTGGAGCGCTTCCCCATGGCCACTTTCACCAAGACCGCCGTCCTGCTGGCCCTTGCGCTCAACGCCGGCAGCGCCTTCGCCGCGGCCAAGCCGGCCACGCAGACCATCTCCACCTTGGGCGGCAAGTTCACCTTCAGCCTGCCCAAGGCCTATGCGGCCGATACCTTGCCGGCCGGCAAGGCCGAGGATGGCACCGCCGATACCCAAGGCACGATGTACGCGAACCAGACCACGAAAAGTGTGGTGATTGTCGCCGAAACCGTGCGTAACGATGGGGTGACCATCCAGGATAACGACCCGCAGTTCCTCGACGGCGCGGTCGCCGGTTTCGTCAAGGACCAAAGCGCGGCCCTGCCCGACTTCAAGAAGCAAAACGAAAAGAAACTGACCTTCAAGGGCCTGGGCCTGCGCCAGGTGGACAGCACCGCCACCCAGGGCGGCGGCAAGACCTTGAACTCCACCTTCCTCGGTGGTTCGGGCAACCACCTGCTGGTGATCCAGGCCATTTCGCGGGCGGATGATGTGAAGGGGCATGCGGAGTTGGTGAAGCAGATTACCGGCGGTAAGTAACAAGTAGTCCTGACAACACCAATCAAATGTGGGAGGGGGCTTGCCCCCGATGGCGGTGGATCAGCTAATGAATCTGTTCACTGACACTGCGCTATCGGGAGCAAGCCCCCTCCCACCTTTATTCAGCGCGCTCACTTCAAATTCTTTTCCAACCAGGCTTTCAGGTCCTGGATTTCCGCTGCGCTGACGGTGTGGTTCATGCCCGGATAGGTATGGAACTCCGGCTTCAGCCCGATCTTCTCCAATACCTCATTCGCCCGCGTTGCCGACGCATAGGGCAGTGCCTGGTCCAACGTGCCGTGGCCAATGAAGATCGCCAGGGGTTCCAATCGCGAATCCGGCTTGAGCTCAGCCTTGAGCACCGGCAGCACGCTGCCACTGAGCGCCGCGATGCCGCGCACCAGCTCCGGATCACGCAATGCCACCTCGTAAGACATGATCGCGCCCTGGCTGAACCCCACCAGGAACACCCGGTCAGGCTGGGTGTGGTACTTGGCGGTGGCCTTGGCGACAAAGTCCTTGATCAGCCTGGCGCTGCTCTGCAGATCCTCAGTCACCCCATCGTAATCGCCCTCACCGGGCGTCTTGGTAAACCAGCGAAACCCGTGGGGGTCCACGGGCATGGGCGCGCGGGCTGACAGGTAGGTCCAGGTCGACGGCAGCGCATCCTTGATGCCAAACAAGTCTTCCTCGTTGCTGCCGAACCCGTGCAGGAAAATCACCAACGGCTGGTTACGCGCATCGCCCTGGGTCTGTTCCAGGTAGGACAACGGCAAGTCGGTGTGCAGGGTAGCATCGGCCTGGGCGGCGCCGGCCACCAGGGTCAGCGCCAGGGCAAACAGTTTGAGCATGGGAAATGACCTCAGGGTTTGCGCAATAAATAAGTGTCCATGATCCAGCCGTTGTCCAGGCGCGCGGCCTTGCGCACCCGTTCGATCTGTTCAGCCACGTCACTGACTTTGCCACTGATCAGGATTTCATCCGGCGTGCCCAGGTAGGCGCCCCAGTAGATATCCAGGTCCTGGTCGGCCACCGTACGGTAGGAATCTTCCGCGTCGAGCATCACCACCAGGGTATCGGCATCACTCGCCTGCCCCGCCGCCAAGCGGCGCCCGGTGGTGATCTCGATGGACTTGCCGATGCGGTTCAGCGGTACTTTGTGTTGTGCGGCCAGGGCCTGCACGCTGGTGATGCCGGGGATCACCTCGAACTCAAAGGCACAGCGGCCGCTGGCCAGGATCGCCTGCAAGATACGAATGGTGCTGTCGTACAACGCCGGGTCGCCCCACGCCAGGAAAGCCCCCACCTCACCGTCCGCCAGGTGCTCGTTGATCATGCGCTCGAACGTCTGCTGCTTGTCGCGATTGAGGTCCTGCACGGCGGTGGTGTAGTCGATGTCACCGCGCACCCGCTCGGGGCAATCGGCCTCGACGAAGCGATAGCCAGGCTCGGTGATATAGGTCTCGCAGATCTCGCGGCGCAGGTCGATCAGCTTGTCTTTGCTCTGGCCCTTGTCCATCAGGAAAAACACATCCGTGCGATTCAGTGCTTTCACGGCCTGCATCGTGATGTAGTCAGGGTTGCCGGCGCCAATGCCGATGATCAGGATGCGTTTCATGGGTTGCTCTCATTGCGGGGCGGCGATTTTGCCATGTTCGGGGGGCCAGGCGTGAGTTTCCAGGCGCAGGCGCCAGACACCGTTGAAGCGCAGCTCGGTGGCGGACAACGGCTCGACATCAATGCGGTGGAACAGCGCGACGGGATAGCGCATGACGTACAGCATCGCCGCGCGGATAACAAACGGATGGGTGACGGCCAACACATGGCCAGGCTGGCTTTCCAGGGATTCCATCCACAGCGCCACCCGCGTGCAGATCTGGTCCACCGACTCGCCGCCATGGGGAGCGCTGGCACTGTCGGTGAGCCAGGTCGTCAAGGCATCGCTGTCCAGTTGACCGATGTCCTGGCCTTTCCACTCGCCGAAATCGCCATCGCGCAGCGCCGGCTCGATCACTGCGTCGACGCCGAACAGACGCGCGGTCTCGCGGGTCCGGGCCTCAGGCCCACACAGCAGGCGTCGGCCTTTCTTGAAACTGCCAGCCAGGTGCAGCGTTGCACCTTGCCCATTCAGCGCCAGCGATTCGTCATCGGGGAAGCGCCCGCGCTTTTGCAGCGGGGTGAGGGCATGGCAAATCAATGTCAAACGGGTGGCATGCATTGCAAGTCGCTGCGACAGGAAAGATCAAGCCACCAAGACTGGCGCACTTAGCCCTGTGACGCAACGCCTTGCGCCAGATAGAGCACCTGGTAGCCCGTGCCCGGATGCTCCGCCGCCACCGGCTGGGCCGATACGGTGATGCGCACCAGGCGCCAGGCCTGCACATCCAGGGCCAGGAGCACCGCGAACGTATCGCGGCGGTCCGCCACCTGCCGGTTGCGCACTTTCTCCTCAGCCAGCCTCGCGGCCCGGTCTGCGCCCGGTTCCAGCGCCCACTCCTCTCGATACAGGCTCAAGGCGCCCTGCGCCGGCCCGCGCTGCACGTCCAGCGGCAGCCAGCTTTCAATGTGCGGCCGACCAAAGCTGTCGAGCACTTTTTGAAAGCGTTCGCCGAGCAGAAAATCGGCGGCCTGCAACGGGTCCGACCACAGGTACACCGAGGCATACAGGTTGCCCACGCCCGGTCCCTGCCCGTGTTCCTGAGCAATGAAGGCCTTGAAAATCAAACCCTCGGTGCCGTCCCATAACGGCCCCAATTGCGTCGCGCGCTGGCGAATCACGCCCATGTCGTAGTCGGCAGGCAAGCGATGTGAATACTGTTTGGCAAACATGGAAAAGCTCCCGTGCAAATTGAGGGTCCAGCTTGCGCAGCGGCGATGATTTCAACAAGATATCACCCAATATAAGTGCGATAAGGATTCGATATGACCGATGCGCCCAAACCCCTGGATATCGACACCGTGCAGGCGTTTGTGCTGGTCGCCGATTTCGCCAGTTTCACCCGCGCTGCCGAAGCCCTCGACACCTCCCAGGCCGCCATCAGCCTTAAGCTCAAGCGCCTTGAAGAGCGCCTGGGTTATCGCCTGCTGGAGCGCACCCCCCGCCATGTGCGGCTGTCGCCCCAGGGCGAACGCTTTATCGTCGCAGCCCGCGCCCTGCTCAACGCGCATGAACGCGCCCTGGCCGACCTCGGCAGTCACGCCTCCCGGCGCCTGGTGATCGGTATCAGCGACCATGTAGCCGGGCCGGACTTGCCCTCCTGGCTAAGCCGTCTCGCCGCCTACGACCCGCTGGTGATCCTGGAAGTGCGCATCGCCTCCTCCCGCGACCTGGTCGGCGCGTTCGACCGCAACGAACTGGACGCCGTGATCGTGCGCAACGAGGGCGATCGCCAGGACGGCGAAGTCTTGGCGGTGGAACGTTTTGGCTGGTTTGCCGCGCCCGGCTGGCAACACAGCCCGGGCACGCCGTTGCGCATGGCGACCATGGCCGCGCCCTGCGGCGTTCGCCAGTTGGCGACACAGGCACTGGATGCCGCGCGCATCGACTGGGCCGAAGTGTTTGTCGGCGGCGGCGTGATGGCGGTGGGGGCAGCGGTCAGCGCCGGGTTGGGCGTGGCCGCCCTCGCCCACCGCGTGGCACCGGCCGGCGCTGTGGAGGTGAGTGGGCAATACGGTTTGCCCGCCTTGCCCGTGAGTGAAGTGGTGCTCTACAGCCGCATCAGTGACACGCGCTCCCGTGAAACATTGCGTGCCCTGAGCGCGACGTTTCGTGGGGTGTTGCAGCGTTAATCAAACCACTCGCGCCGCCCGTCGAACGTACTGACGATCAACTCGACAATCATCTGCACGGCCTCGGCGTGCTGCACCTGTGCGTTCACCGCCAGCCACACCTGGCGCTGCATGCTCTCGGCGAGCAAGCCCGGCAAGGCCACCAGCCCACGGTCGAAGCTGCTCATGTAATGGGGCAACAAGCCGATGCACGCGCCGCAGCGAATCATCTCCAACATCAGCGAATAGGCCTGCACCTGCACCACTGCCGCCAGGCGTTGTTCCACCACGCGGTTCCAGGGCTGCAAGGCGTCGACCTGTATGTCGGGTCGCCACTGCACCAGCATGTAGTCGGCGAGGTCGTCGACACTGTCGGGGCGGGTCGTCAGTCGCGAGTAGCGCTTGGCGATATGCGGCAAGTAGTGCAAGCGCGCCAGGCGCTTCGGTTGCTCAGTGTGGAAACTCGGGCCCGGCGCGGGGCCATCCGCGTCGGAGAGCCACAGCACCACATCCACGTCCACCGCCTGCAGTGACAGTTGGCTGTCCAGGGAGATGATCTCCAGGCGCACGCTGGCGTTGCGGCGCAGCAAGGCGATCAGGTCGCGGCCAAGGATGTCGTGAAGGATCGGTTCGGCCACCGCCAGGCGGATCAACGGCTGCTCCAGCACCGGCAGGCGCCGCTCATGGGCCAGGGCGACCAATTGCGCTTGCAGTTGCTGGCCGTCGCGACTGAGGACCAGGCCATTGCCCTGGTAGCTGAACAGCGAATGGTGCAGCTGTTCCTCCAGCTGCGCCAGGCGTTTGCGCAGCAGGGTCGCCTTGATATTCAGGCTGCGCGCGGCCTGCATGAAACAGCCGCAACGCGCACTGACCAGGAAGTAGCGCACCACCTCCGGCTCGATCTCGCTGGCTAATGCCAGCCAGGCGCCGCGCACCGGGTTCGGCTCGCGATAGGGTGCAGGCCCCTGGGGGCCGGACGGTTCTAGAAATGCCATGGGAGACTCCCTGTCTTGTGGGGCTTGTGCATCCAATGCGGTCGACGCGTATCACTCCAGCACGGTGTTCAGCTGTGCTCCGTCGATGCTCAAGGTGGCGGTGTTGAGCATGCCTTCGAGGTACGCCTTGGCAATCTGCTCCTGACGTTGGGCGCGCAGGGCCTGGGTCAGGCGCTCGCGCAGTTCGTCGAGGGTGGCGGTACGCGCCGGTTGCTGCGCGGTGAGCTTGAGCACATGAAAACCCGCCGCGCTCTGCACCGCGTCCGACACCGCGCCGACCTTGAGCCGCGAGACCACCTCGCGCACCTGCGGTACCAGTTGCTGCAACGGCTGCAAGCCCGAATCGCCGCCCTGTTGCGCAGTGCCAGGGTCCTGGGAATATTGCGCGGCCAGGGCGGCAAAATCCGCCGGCGCCGCCTGGGCCTTGCGGCTCAGTTCCTGGGCCTGGCGCCGCACCGCGTCGACGCTTTGCGGGCCATCCACCGCGAGGAAAATCTGGCTGACCCGATACATCGGCGGCGTCACCCACTGCGCCTTGCCGCTGTCGTAGGCTTGTTGCAACTCGGCGGCGCTGGGGTAGTCGGCCGGCACCTGGCTGACGGAGAGCATGTAGTCGCGGAACACGATCTGCTCGGTGGCGGCGCGGGTCTGTTGCTCCACCTCCGGGCGCTGGCGCCAGCCCTGGGCGTCGGCCTGTTCGAGCACGGCCTTCTGCGCCAGGCGCGAACGCAGCCAGGTCTCCAGGGCGCCGCGGTTACCGCGCAGTTGCTCGCGGGTTTCGGCCGGCAGGCTCGCCAGCACGCTTTTCAGTTCAGTCAGGTCAATGTGCTGGTTGCCCAGGCGCGCCACGGCTGGCCCGCTCTGTTCGGGGCTGACGGCGGGCGCCGGCTGCTGCGCGGCGACCGGGTCGCTGCCCGGGCGCAGGCTCAGCCCCACCGCCACCACCAGCAACGTCAGCGCACCGGCGCCGACAAGCAAGGTTGGCTTTTTCACAGGATCGGCGCCTCTTCAGCCACGGGTTCAGTCGCCTGGGCCTGCAACTGCGCAGCCTGTTGGCTGTATTCACGCAGGTAGACGATAAATTCCTGCAACAGGCGGTCCCACAGCTCCAGCTGGCTGCGCAGGTGCGTGGCGCCGACGCCGGCCACCACCACGTCCATTTCCATCAACAGGAACTCGCCCTGCAACGACAACCGCGCAAAGCGGCGCGAGGCATTCCACACCTGGGCCAGGCCCTCGGGCAATGCGCCCTGCACCCGCAGCGCGCAGCTGTAGGTGAAGTCCACATAGCTGCCCGGCTCTGCCGACGGGTTGCCAAAGCGCACGGCAAAGCCAATGCCCTGGCTGGCGCTGAGCAGTTGCACGATGCCGTTCTGTTCGCTCTGGTTGACCCGGTAGCCGGCCTCTTGCAACAGCTCGGTTAAACTCTGGACGGTCACGCCGGTGATCAATTCGCTCATGGGGATCTCTTCCTTGTCTATCAGTGAGTGGCAGCTGCCTGGGGCGCGTCATAACGGGTCTTGTACAAATCGTCGCCAAAGCCCTGGGCCAGTTCCTCGAACTTGACCCGCGCACCACTGGCGAAGGGCTGGCGAATACTCATCACCTCGGCCACGTCGATTTTTTCGTAGGCCGCGAGCAACTGCTGGGCCACGCCGTACATTTGTTGATTCTTGGCTGAACATTGCTGCACTTGTGTGTCACGTTCACTCAATTGTGCTTGCAGCCGCGCGCGCTCGGCCTCTTTGCCCTTGGCGAGGGCCAGCAGTTCTTCATAGGCCTTCTTGAACTTGCCGATCTGCTCGTTGCTCGCCGCCACCTGGGCCTGCGCCTGGCTGTGCAGGCTCTGTTGCTGGCCGGCCAGTTGCTCAGCGGTACCACGGGCTTTTTCCAGCTCGGCGGTCAGTTGCTTGATCTGCGCCTGGGCCTGCTTGGCCTGGTTTTCAGCGGCCAGGCGTGCAGCGCTGGCCTGGGCCTGTTCGCTTTGCAACGCCTGCAACTGCTGGGTGGTGCTGCGCAGTTGCGTGCGCAGGCGCTCTTCCATGCCTTCGGCCGAAGCCCCGGTGGCGACCAGCGCCAACAGCAGCGCGCATATTCGCGTGTTCATGTGGCATCTCCCTGCGCATCAAAAGCGCGTGTTGAGTTCCAGTTGCATCACATCGACTTCAAACGGCGCGCCATACACTTCGGATGCGCTCAACCAACGCGCACTGGCGTAGATGTTCTTGTCGATACCGTAGTTGCCGCCAATGAAATACCCCTTGGCGTTGGTGCCGCCCAGGTGAAACGAGGAGTCGTTGAAGCCGTCGGGCAAGGCGTCCGGCTGGATGTACTTGTAGCCGGCCAAGACGTTCCAGTCGCCGCGCTTGCGCATCTCCAGCGCGCTGCCGAGGGTGAAGGAGACCATCAAGGCATTGCCGCCACTTTCAAACTGGCCATTGCTGTTGATGTTGTTGACGATCTCGCCTTCGCTGCGCTTGAGCATTTCGCCCTTGTCGTAGGCCAGGTTGTGGATGAAGTTACCCTGGGTGCGCAGCTTGAAGTCGCTCGGCAGTTCGCTGTCCCAGACCAGGTTGAGGTCCAGCACATCGAACTTGGATGCCAGGCCCACGTATTGTGGGTCCGGGGTGGTGGTTGGGGTGGCCGGGTTGGTGGTGTTGTTGCGCAGGTTGAACACGCTGTTGCCTTTTTGCATAAAGGCCACGCGGGTGCCGTCGGTGTCGCAACCGGGTGCGCCCTTCCACGTCGAGCAAGGGCTGGAGCGTTCACCCTCGATATCCTGGAACTGGTAGTACGCCGCGGCCAGCTTGAGGCGGTTGCTGCGGTTGATCTTCCAGTCCGCGCCGATCTGCCCACCGAACAGCCACTTGGTCTCACTGTCTTGCTTGTCGATGCCGTTGGTAGTGGCCGCATCCGAGGTGTATTCGACCGGGAACGCGCCCAGGGTGCCGAACAGGCCCCATTCGTTGCTGAGCGTGTGATTGAAGATCGCGGCCACGCCGTCGAAATTGAGGTCGGTGGAATACATCATGTCGGTGGAGTAGAACGGGTTGGCGATACGCCCCGCGGTCAGGGTCATGGCATCGTTGGCTTTCCAGCTCAGGTAACCCTGGTCGAGCCAGATGTCCTTCTTGCCAAAGCCACCGCCCAGGGTCTGGGTGGTGGACACCGGGTTATTGTCAGAGCCGGTGCCCAGGCGAATACCCGCGGTCCACTCCGGCGAGATCACCGCTTTCATGCCCAGGCGCGCGCGCAGGCGGAACAGGTTCTCGCGGTCCTGGGTGGTGTTGATCAACGGCGGGAACTTGGTGTTCGAGTTCTTGTTGACGTCATACGGGCCGGTGTCATTGAGCTTGGCGAAGTCGGTGATTTCCGGGCTGTTGTTGCCTGAGAAGTAGCGCGACTCGTCACGCAGGCGGATATCGCCATCGAAGCTGATGCGCGAGACCCAATCCGGGAAGGTATTGGGCTGGGCCCAGTTTTCCTGCTTGGCGGTGGCCATCACCTCGGCTTTGACCTGGTCGCGGATCTGGTCGCGCACCGCCTGCGGCACGTACTGCACGCGCACATCCCCAGGCGCCGCCGCCGGGCCGCTGGCGACCACCGGGGCGGCATTGGCCTGGCGTGCCTGCTGGGCTTCTTTTTCCGCCTGGGCAATCAGCCCATTGGCGGTGTCCTGGGTCAGTACGCCTTGTTGCACCAGCAGGCGGATCAGGTTGATCGTGACGTTTTCCGAAGGCGCGACCGGGGCTGCAGCCGCCTGGCCGACCAGGGTCGCGATGACCATGCCGACCGCCAGGGTCAGTCGATTCACGGGGGAAATCATGTGTACGCAACTCCTGTAAAAAACTGCGAATAAGTAGGTTTGTTCAATCCGGGCGCCGACCCTTGAGGGACAGGCGTACCGGCAGGGTCACTGACGCAGGAACACGTTGCGTGGCATGGGGTGTGCGCAATGCCGCCAGCACCTGGGCATCGGTCTCGGCGTCGCCGCTGGACTTGGCCAGTTCAACCCGCGTGACCTGGCCCTCGGCGCTCAACCACACGTCCGCCTGTACCGCGTAGGCCTTCTTGCGTAACTCCGGGTCTTCCCTCAGCAGGCGCTGAAACACGCCGGCCAGGTACTGCTTGTAGGTACCGGCACCGAGGCCACCGCCGCCACTGCCCGCCATGCCGCCGCCCTTGCCCGCGCCGATGTTGAAAGCGTCATTGCCCGATTGCGCGTCGCCGTCGATCTGCATCGGGTTGGCCAGATCATCGGCCGGCGAAGGCGGTGCTTCTTCTGCCGGCTTGACCTCCTCGGGTTCAGGGGTGGGCACCGGCTCAGGGACTTTTTCCTCGACCTTGGGCTCGGGTTCCTTGGGTTTTTCCGGCGGCGGTGGCGGCGGTGGCGGCAACGGGATAATCGTCGGCACCTTCGGCGCTTCGCGGCGTACACCACTCATGTCATTGGCCCATTGCCAGAGGAACCAGGCCGCCACGGCGCCCAGCAGCAGGCCGGCGCCCCACTTCAGCGGGCGCAGCGGCGGCTTGTTCTTTACCGGCAACGGCGGCATCGGGATCTGTGCAGTCATGGCTCAGCCCTGGCTCGGCTTGCCGGTGACCAGCCCGACCTGGGACAGCTCCAGCCGCCGCAGCAAATCGAGCACCTCGATCACCTTCTGGTACTGCACCATGGCGTCGCCGCGCACGATCACCGGGAAGTCCGGGTTCAGCGCTTTCTCGATGCGCAGGCGTTCTTCCAGCTCGCCGAGGGTGACCGGGTAGGCATCGAGGAACACCTGGCCGCCATCGTTCACCGAGATGGCCTTGGTCTTGGCCTCGGACAACGACACCGAGGCGCTGGCCTTGGGCAAGTGAATCTGGATGCCCGAGACCTGGGCGGTGGCGGTGAGGATAAACATCACCAGCACCACCATCAGCACGTCCACCAAGGGCGTGATGTTGATGCTGTCGACAGCCGCGTCGTCATCATCGTCGTGGGAGGCATTTACGGAAGCCATGGCGATTCTCCTCAGGCCGAAACCGGCGCGTGGTGCGGAGCACGGTGCCCCGCTTCACTGAACTGGCTCTCGCCGTGCATCTCCGCCAGGCGGGTGATGAACTCGTCGACAAACACGCGCATGTCGGCGCTGACTTCCTTGTTGCGCGTGATCAGGCGGTTGTAGCCAAACAGTGCGGGAATCGCGACAAACAGCCCCATGGCCGTGGCCAGCAAGGCGGCCGCCATGCCTGGGGCGATGGCGTTGATATTCACGTCACCGGCCATGGCCGTACCGAGGAACACCACCATGATCCCCAGCACCGTACCGAGCAGGCCGATATACGGGCCGCCGGCGATGGCGTTGGACAAGGTCGAGAGTTTGGAACTGAGCGCCTGGTTTTCACGGGTGCGCACGCCGTCCATGGAGCAACGGATGGCTTCGATGGTCGCCGCCGACACCGACGACGTGTCGGCGCCCTGGGCGCGACGGGTGCGGATCTCCTTGATCGCCACACGGTACAGGCGCCACAGCGAGGAATGCGTCAGGCGTTCGGCGAGCACGGCGTCGTCATAGAACATTTCCAGGCGCGTGCCGATCTGCGCGAACTGTTCGCGAAATACCTCGTTGGCACTGCTCACGCGGCTGACCATGCGGTTCTTGCGGATCATGATGAACCACGACTGGAACATCATCGCCACCAGCACCAGGATGATCACCCAGGCGTCCGCCGGCACGGCTTTGAGCAAAAAGCCCAGGCTGCCGAAACCGAAGCCCGACTGCTCTTCATCCACCCCGTAGGCCACCAGTTTCGACTCGGCGCCCTGGGCGCTCGCGTCGGCCAGCAACAACGCAGCCGGGCGGGCCACCTTGGACAGGCGCAACTCATCGATGGCCCCGGCGAACGGCAGGTGCGTGCTACCGGCTTCGGGCAGGTCGGCGCCAATCGCCCATTGTGAATTCAGCGCGGGCATGGCCACTGCCAGGCTCGCGGTTTCGCGGCCATTGACATACAGCGCGACTTTTTCACCCTCGGCGGTGAACGCCAGGTGCTGCCATTGGCCAGGGTTGAGCGGCTGGGTCGACGCCGCGCGCTGGCCGTCGATCTCGACAAACGGCATGCCCTGGTTCACGCCCAGCAACAGGCTGTGGGGGCCATCACGGCGGGCCACGACGATTTGCTCGCCGCTGGCCTGGTCCAGGCGCAGCCAGGCGCTGAAGGTGAAGGCGCCACCCGCGGCGTGTTGCAGCGATGGGCTGGCCGGTAACAGCAGCGGCTGGCCGCCGAACTGCAAGGCGCGGCCGATCACACCGTCGATGCTGGTGCCGGTGGCGTTCAGCGCGGTGTTGGCATAGGCCGTGGTGTCACGCGGCGGCGTCGCATTGGCCCCGTCAAAGTGGTAGATCGCGGTGTAGTTCGGGTCGAAGGTCAACTGGCCGTTCGCCGTGGCCGGGGCCTTCTGGTTGCCGTAGTACATCCACAGGTCCTGGCGTTGGCCGCCCTCGACCTTGGGCACATCGACCCAGATCAGCGCCATGCCCATCAGCGGGTCGAAGCTTTCAATCTGGTGGTTGAACACCGTCTTGTCGTCGGCACTGACAAAGCGCAGGTCGCTGCCGTCGTCCTTGACCCCGTCAAAGGTGAAGTTGCCGGTGTGCAGGCGCACCAACAGCGCGGTACGGCCCAGGGCCTGGTTGATCGCCGCGCCTTGGGCGGTGGTGTCCACGCTGATCTGTTTGCGGTAATGCCAGTCGTCTTGCCACCAGGCATGGGCAGTGGCCGGGAGCGCGAAGCCCAGGCAGATCAACAGGCTCAGGATTAGGCGTTGCATGGGAAGAGTCTCCGGGGAAAAGGGTCAGAAAGTCGCCTGCACACTGAAGTGCAGTCGCGAGTCCTGTTTCTGGGTGTTCGGTCCGTCGAGCAGCGGGTAGCCCCAATCCAGGCTGCCGGACAACCATTTGCTCAAACTGGCGCGGGTGCCCAGGCCGACACTGGCCAGGCTGTATTCGTCTTCCTGCTCGGGCAGCGGGTCATGCAGGCGCAGGCGCGCACCTTCGGCGAACGCATAGAAGCGCCACTCCTGTACGTAGCTGCCGAGGAACTTGGCCAGGGACGGTGTGCGCAACTCCTGGGAGAGCAGGAAACCTTCATCCCCCGTGCGCTCTGCCGCCAGGTAGCCGCGCACCGAGGTGGCGCCGCCGGCGGAATACTGCTCGTTGGACACCAGCGGCCCCGAGGCCAACTGGAAGCCGGTCTTGCTCGCCGACTGCCAATCGTTGGCGAAGGTGTAGGTGTAATTCAGGTCGCCCTTGAGCACGGCGAAGCTGGCACTGGCCTTGTAGCGCTTGTTGTCGAACGCTTTAGCGTCGCTGCCATAACCAAAAAATGCGCGGGTGCCGACGATCAGGTTCAAGCCCAGCCCCAACTGGGATTGCTCGGTGTAGCGATAACCGTTGTAGCCAAAGGTCAACGGCGCGTACTTGAGCGGTACCTGGTCGCTGCTGTTGCCGAACCTCATCTCCTCGTCGAAATCCTTGAAGTCGATCCCGAACGAAAACGAATTGGCCCAGTTGCCTGCCGCCGGCAGGTTGTAGATGGCCGATACCCCGTAGGAGTGGCCCTTGCCCAACACGTTGCTGCCGCCGATGGTGGCGATGTTGCTGTCGGACTGGTAGCCGGAGAACTGCAAGGTCCAGCGCTCATCCAGCGGGGCGCTGTAGGAACCCGACCAGACCTTGGCATTCGAGCTGTCCTCGGGGGCGGTGAAGTAGGTCAGGGAAATGCTGTGGCCCAGTTGCCAGAGGTTGTCGTAGCCCAGGGTCGCGACCGAGCGCAGCTTCTCGGTGTCGGCGCTGTAGTCGTTGTTCAGGCCGAGACTGGCGTGCCAGGGGTTCTGGTCTTCCACCTGCAAATCCACGTCCATGGTGCCGGGGCGCTGGCCTTCGCGAACCAGCGGCGTAACCTGCCGACCGGCGCTGCGGTTGAGCCCGGCCAGCTGGCTTTGCACCGAGGTGAAATCCGGCACGGCGCCCTCTTTCAGGCCCGGCACTTCTTCGCGAATTTCCACGGGTGAGTAATGCTTGGCCCCAACGACGCGCACGCGGCCGACCTTGGTTTCGCTGACTTGCAGGAACACGATGCCGTCATCGACCTTCTGCTCGGGCAGTTCCACAAACACCGACTGGTAACCCCGTGCCTGGTAGATCTTCTGCAATGCATCGCGGGCGCCTTCGATATCGCCCAGGGTCTTTTGCGGGCCGAGAAACGGGTACACCGCCTCCTCGATCGTTGCGGCATCGAGCACGGTATTGCCGCGCACGAAGTACTCGTTGACGTCCACCCGGCGCGCCGGGGCTTCGCCCTCTTCGGCCAGCACCGGCTGCGCGAAGGCGCCCAGCGTCAGGCAGCACAACGCCAACGTTGACTTGAACAGATGCTCCACACAGCCCCCTAAGTGTCTAAAATATTGCGCCGTCGCCGTGTATATGGCGTTTGGCCTGCTCAATTGCGGATGGTCGAAAGCTGGCTGTGCCGGGCCAGCCAGGTGTGCAGCAGCGCGAAGTTCAGGGAGAACTCCTGCATGTGCAGCAAGGCGCCGCCAAACACGTCACCGATGATGGTCTGGATCAGCTGCACCGCCCGAGGGTTGTTCAGCAAGGTGGCAATGTCGCGTTGCAGGACGTGGAGGCCCCACACCTTCTGGTGCAGGTCGAGGCCGACGAACCAGCGGAACAGCAGGTTGTAGTTGAGCTGCTCGTGCAGTTGCTGTTCGCTGGGCACCGAGTACAGCAGTTGCAACAACAGGATCTGCAGCACGGTGCGCGGTGCGATCAGCATCCCCGGGGCGGGCTGCAGCAGGTCGGGGTGCCGGTCGAACACCTCGTCGATCTGCGGGCGCAGCAACACCAGCGAATGGCTCGCCGGGATGTAGCTGGAGACTTCCTTCAAGGCGCCCTGCCAATCGTCCTGGGAGACGATCCACACCCACGGTGCGCCGTAGCGGTACACCGAGACCGGTTTCTTGCGCGCGGCTTCGACGATCTTCGACAGGCGCTGGTCGAGCTCCTGCATGCCGACTTTCGAGTAACGTTCCATAGTTCCCATTTGCCCCACTCCTGGCGTCCTGCTGACGGCTGGGGAGGTGATTTGTGGTCGCCTCCAGCACGTTACATAGGCAAGACGGGGATGGGGGGGAGCTACCGAACTTTTGTCATGAAAGCTTCATTTGGGATTGGGTGGGGGGCAATTTTTTGGGTGGGGGTTGGGGGGGGGGCATATCCGTTGCTGTGGTAATGGCGGGTGGTCCGTGTACATATCCGTTTCTGCGGTAACGGCGACTGGCGGTTCCGCCCTTACGGCGGGTCACTTTTGGAAAAGAGCCCCAAAAGTAACCAAAAGGGCTCTTGCCCCACCACTCGGCACCTCGCTTAGGCTCGGTGTGCCCGAACGAAGGCTTGAAT
>NZ_JBMDIS010000044.1:0-53609 GCF_057808775.1 Pseudomonas sp. FG86
CTTCGCAGCCCAACGCGGGGCAAGCCCGCTCGCCACGGGTTACTGTTTGCTAGTTTGGCATTACGGGTTGGCCCGGCGCGCCAGTGGCGGGGGCAGTGAAACAAGTTATCGCACGTGGCGAAGAGGACAGTGGTAGAGTTTCGTTAAAACATTAACTAACTGAAGCCTGATGCCCAGACCCATGCTCAAACCTCGACAATCCCTGACATTGACCCTGTTGCAGGCCCGCGAAGCGGCCATGAGTTTTTTCCGCCCCTCGCTCAATGAGCACGGCCTGACCGAGCAACAATGGCGGGTTATCCGCATTCTCAGCCAGCACGAGGAACTGGAAATCTACCAATTGGCCGAGTTGGCCTGCATTCTCAAGCCGAGCATGACCGGTGTGTTGGTACGCATGGAGGCCGCCGGCCTGGTTCATCGCCGCAAGGCCGAGCAGGACCAGCGGCGGGTGCTGGTGACCCTGGCAGACAAAGGCTGGGCCAGCTTCGACTCCATGAGCCAGTGCATGGAAGAGAACTACCAGCGCCTGCAAGCGCAGTTCGGCGAAGAGAAATTGCAGACGCTGCTGGGGTTGCTCGATGAGTTGAAGGCCATCAAGCGTTGAGTGTCAGCCCACCTGTTGCGTACGGGTGGGCGTGTTGAAACGACGACGCGGGTTCAGTACACACCGCCGGCCTTGAGCGGCGCCACGCTATCCTTGAACGTGGCTGCCAGGCTTTGCAGGCCGCGCATCAGCACGGTGGTGTCGACCCCCACCGCCACGAACGCAGCGCCCAGTTCGATATAGCGCCTGGCCAGGGTCGGGTCCGCACTGAGAATACCCGCGGCCTTGCCCGCCTGGCGAACTCGCGCGATGGCGTCTTCGATCGCCGCCTGCACGGCGGGATGCCCTGGGTTGCCGCGGTAACCCATCGACGCACTCAAATCCGCCGGGCCAATGAACACCCCGTCGACGCCGTCGACCTGCGCGATCGCGTCCAGGTTGGCCAGGCCTTCGAGGTTCTCGATTTGTACCAGCAGGCACATCTGTGCGTCGGCCTGGTCCAGGTAGCCGGGAATGCTGTTCCAGCGCGACGCCCGGGCGAGGGCGCTGCCCACCCCGCGAATGCCCTGGGGCGGATAGTGCATCGCGCGTACCAGCTCCCGTGCCTGGTCGGCGCTTTCGACCATCGGCACCAGCAGCGTTTGCGCGCCGATATCCAGCAGTTGCTTGATCAGTGCGCTATCGCCGACCACCGGGCGAATGATCGCTTGGCTGGCGTAAGGCGCAATGGCTTGCAACTGGCCGAGCATGCCACGCAGGTCATTGGGGGCGTGTTCGCCGTCGATCAGCAGCCAGTCAAACCCGGCATTGGCTGCCAGCTCCGCGCAATAGGCATCGGCCAGGCCGAGCCACAGGCCGATCTGGGTTTCGCCGCTGCACAGGCGCTGCTTGAAGCGGTTGATGGGCATCTCCATGAACGGTCCTCCAGGGTCAGACAAATCGGCAGGCAATCGAGCCCAGCATGTCGTAGTCGACATGGAAGGTGTCGCCGGGGTTGGCTGCCACCGGACGGGTAAATGAGCCGCCGAGGATGATCTGCCCAGGCTGCAAGGTCACGTCATAGGGCGCCAGCTTGTTCGCCAGCCAGGCCACCCCCTTGGCCGGGTGGTTGAGTACGGCGGCGGATACGCCGGATTCTTCGATCACGCCGTTGCGGTACAGCACCGCAGGCACCTTGCGCAGGTCGATCTCGGTCGGGCGCACGGCGCGGCCCCCCATGACCACACCGGCATTGGCGGCGTTGTCGGAAATGGTATCGAACACCTTGCGCGTGGCCTGGGTCTGCGGGTCGACCTGCTGGATGCGCGCATCGATGATTTCCAGCGCCGGGATGACCCATTCGGTGGCGTCGAGCACATCGAAAATCGTGCAGTTCGGGCCCTTGAGCGGCTTGCCGAGAATGAACGCCAGCTCCACCTCGACGCGCGGCACGATAAAGCGTGCGAAGGGAATGTCGGTGCCTTCGTCGAAGAACATATCGTCGAGCAGGGCACCGTAATCCGGCTCGGTGATGTTCGACGACACTTGCATCGCGCGGGAGGTCAAGCCGATCTTGTGGCCGACCAGCTTGCGTCCGTCCTTGATCTTCTGCGCGACCCAGGCGCGTTGTATCGCGTAGGCGTCGTCAATCGTGATCGCCGGGTAATCCAGCGAAAATTGCCGCACCTGTTCCCTGGAGCGCTCGGCCCGGTCCAGTTGTGCGGCGGCTTGCAGAATCTGCTGTTGATCGAGCATGACGAAGTTCTCTTACTGTGGATTGACGATGGCCGCGTCGGTGCGCAGGACCAAAAAACCGCCCAGGGCGATAAACAGGGCCAGCACATACAAGGCCAGGCTGGCGCTCTGGGTGGTGTCCCGCATCCAGCCGATCAGGTAGGGCGCGAGGAACGAGGCGATGCTGCCAAACGAACTGATCAGGGCAATCCCCGCCGCCTGGGTGCTGTTGGACAGGAAGGCCGGCGGCAACTGCCAGAACATCGGCAGGGCGGCGCTGGCCCCCATGCCGGCGATCACCAGGCCGCTCAATACCCAGGTCGGATTGGTCGGCGACAGCCCGGCCACGGCGATACCGATCGCCGACATCAGCAGGGGCACGCACAGGTGCCAGCGCCGCTCACGGTTGCGGTCGGATGAGCGTCCGCACCCGATCATGAAGAAACACCCGGCCAGGTAGGGCACCGCACTGAGCAGGCCGACCTGGCTGTCGCGGCCGATACCGGCGCCGTGGATCAGGGTCGGCATCCAGAACGCCAGGGTGTTGACTGCGAGCATCACGGCGAAATAGATCGCCACCAGCAACCAGACCTGCGGGTCGCGCAGAATGCCGCCAAACGAGGTGATCGACTTACGCTGCTCCTCACTGCTCAGTTGCGTGCGCAGTTGCTGCTTTTGCAGCGGATTGAGCCACGTCACCGTCTCGAAGGTGTCCGGCAGGCACTTGAGCACCACCAGGCCGAGGAGGATCACGGGGGCGCCTTCGATCAGGAACATCCACTGCCAGCCGCGCAAGCCGCCAAAGTCATGGAAGTGCTCCAGGATCGCCCCGGACAATGGCCCGCCGATGACACCGGCCATGGGCACCGCAATCGCAAACAGCGCGGTGACTTGCGCCCGACGACGCGCCGGGTACCAACGGTTGAGAAACACCAGAATCCCTGGGAAGAAGCCCGCTTCGGCCACCCCCAGCAAAAAGCGCAGCACGTAGAAACCGGTGGAGCTTTCGATCCACAGCATACTGGTGGAGAGCACCCCCCAGACCACCATCAGGCAGGCGATCCAGCGCCGTGGCCCGACCCGGTCGAGGGCGATGTTGCTGGGCACGCCAAACAGCGCGTAAGCGATGAAGAACAGTCCGGCCCCGAGGCCGTACACGGTGTCGCTGAAATGCAGGTCGGCGCTCATCTGCATCTTGGCGAAGCCGATGTTGATCCGGTCCAAATGGGCAAACAGATAACAGATCAGCAGCAAGGGCATCAGGCGCCAGGTGACGACGCTGTGGGTGCGCTGGTGTTCAAGCAGGGTGGTGCTGTCGGCGGTATTGGCTGTGCTCATGATGTTGTACTTTTTTTTGAGTGGCCGTTGGCGGAAGGCGAGCGCTGTTCAGCTCGCCTGGTTTTTCAAGAAGGCATGCACGTTGTTTTGCTTGAAGTTGAGCTCGGGGTGCAGCTCGATCATCTCGAACGACAACGCCAGCAAGCGTTGTGATTGCAGCTCGGCGAAGTGCTGGGTGATCACCTCGAACAGGCTTTCGGCGACCGCCTTGCGCGTCGCCAGGTCGCGTCCGTGGCCGACCTTGAGGGTCATGTGGACGAAGGCGTAGTCGTGCTTGCCGTCGGCCATGCGCCAGGTGTCCAGGCGCACGCCACGGCTGCGGATGCCGCCGAGGGGAAATACGCCGCTGTCGCCCAGCACGGTGTGGACCTTCTGGAACAGGGCGGGCAGGTCGGCGTGCTGCTCGATGTTGTCGGTGTATTCAGCAATGAAGTGCGGCATGTGCGGCTCCCGGTTCAGAGGGGGAAAATGGCATTGATCTGGCCGGTGCCGGAACTGCCGAACGGCGGGGTGATGATCTCTGCCGGCTGGTGGTAGTCCGGCCCGCCCAGCAGGCCCAGGAGCATCGCGGTATCGTGCATCTTGCCTTCGCCGAAACAGTGTTCGGCGTAGTCCGGGAGCATCGCGCAGAACTCCTTGAAGCGGCCTTGCTTCCACATCTCTACGACGTGCAGGTCCATCTGCTTGTCGAATTCACGGGTCCAATTGTGGATATTGGCTTCGGCTTCGCGGTCGTCCGAGAAGCGGTGGGAGAGGGAACCCGAGGCCAGCACCAGGACTTTGCGGTCGCTCTTCTCGATGGCCCGGCGCACCGCGGCGCCAAACGTGAAGCTGTCTTCCAGGCGGTGCCAGGCGCACCAGGCGGCAATCGAGATGACGTCGAATTTCTGCGCGTCCGGCACGTCCATGTGCATGTAGCGCATCGGTACCAGGGTGCCGTATTCGAGTTCCAGACTCGGGATGTTGTGGGCCATGGTGCGCACGCCCGCCAGGTTGGCTTCGGCGGCGATCAACTCGCCCAGCTCGGGGCAGCCGGGGTAGTCGTATGCCATGTTCTTGATGAAGTGCGGCAGCTCGTTGCTGGTGTACGTCCCCTTGAAGTGCTCGCCGCAATTGACGTGGTAACCACTGTTGACCAACCAATGCACGTCAAACACCACCGCCGTGTCGGCCCCCAGTTCACGAGCACGGCGCCCGATTTCCTTGTGCCCGGCGATGGCCGCTTCGCGGCAACCGTGGTGCTTGCCGGGCAGTTCCGACAGGTACATTGAGGGGACGTGGCAGATCTTTGCGGCCAGGACGACTTCGCCCATGATGATTCTCCTGAATATTTATTCTTTTGTAGGAGCGAGCTTGCTCGCGAAAAACGTCAACGATAACGCAGCACTTCTGTTAGCCAGCGGCGCCTGCGGATTCTTCGCGAGCAAGCTCGCTCCTACCGGAAGCGGTGTTGTATCCGGGTCACACACCCCAGCGTGGAATGTGATGACTGCCCATGGAAATGCACACGTTCTTGATCTCGGCGAACACTTCGAAGCTGTACTGGCCGCCTTCACGGCCGGTGCCGGAACCTTTTACCCCACCAAATGGCTGGCGCAAGTCCCGCACGTTCTGGCTGTTGATGAACACCATGCCGGCTTCGATGCCGTAGGCCAGACGATGCGCCTTGCCGATGTCCTGGGTCCAGATGTAGGACGCCAGGCCGTACTCGGTCTCGTTGGCCAGTTGCAGTGCTTCGGCTTCGTCCTTGAACGGGATCAGGCATACCACCGGGCCAAAGATCTCTTCCTGGGCGATGCGCATCTGGTTGTTCACATCGGCAAACACTGTCGGCTGGATGAACTGCCCGCGGCTCAAGTGCGCCGGCAGGTTGGCCGGACGCTCCAAGCCGCCGGCGAGGAGGGTGGCGCCTTCCTCGATCCCAATCTTGATGTAGCCGGTGACCTTGTCGTAGTGGGCCTGGGTGATCATCGAGCCGACCTGGGTTTTCGGGTCTTGCGGGTCGCCGACGATCAGGCGCTTGGCGCGCGCGGCAAACTCGGCGACGAACTGTGGATACACGCTCTCCTGAATGAAGATCCGGCTGCCGGCGGTGCAGCGTTCACCGTTGAGCGAGAAGATCGTGAACAGCGCGGCGTCGAGGGCGCGTTCCAGGTCGGCATCTTCGAAGATCAGCACCGGCGACTTGCCGCCCAGTTCCATCGAGTATTTTTTCAGGCCGGCGGTCTGCATGATTTTCTTGCCGGTGGCGGTGCCGCCGGTGAACGAAATCGCCCGCACGTCCGGGTGACGCACCAGCGCATCCCCGGCGGTGGCGCCGTAGCCCTGGATCACGTTCAGCACCCCCTTGGGAATGCCGGCCTCGAGCGCCAGGCGCCCCAGTTCATTGGCCGTCAGCGGCGACAGCTCGGACATCTTCAGCACTGCGGTATTGCCCAGTGCCAGGCATGGCGCGGTCTTCCAGGTGGCCGTCATGAACGGCACATTCCAGGGCGATACCAGCGCGCAGACACCCACCGGCTGGTACAGGGTGTAGTTGAGCATCTGGTCGTCCACCGGGTAACTGTGGCCGTCCATGCGGGTGCAGACTTCGGCGAAGAAATCGAAGTTGTGGGACGCCCGGGGAATCAACACATTCTTGGTCTGATGGATCGGCAGGCCGGTGTCGAGGGTTTCCAGCTCGGCCAGGTGCGGCACGTTCTGTTCGATCAGTTCACCAAGCTTGCGCATCAGGCGCGCACGTTCCTTGGCCGGTGTGCCTGCCCACTTCGGAAAGGCTTCCTTGGCCGCCGCGACCGCTTGCGCGACTTCCTCGGCGCCGCCGCTGGCGACTTCACCGATGGCTTCGCCGGTGGCCGGGTTGTAGTTGATGAAGGTGTCTTTGCTTTCGACCTCACGGCCGTTGATCCAGTGTTTGATCATATTGCTCAAGCCTCTTTACGGGCGGCGAAAAAGTCCGCCTCGCTGACAATTCGATTAACCAGGCGACCCACGCCTTCGACTTCCACGATCACTTCGTCCCCCGGCACCACATCGGCCAGGCCTTCGGGCGTACCGGTGGCGATCATGTCGCCGGGTTGCAGGGTCATGAAGCTGGACAGGTATTCGATCAAGTACGGGATGTCGAAAATCATGTCTTTCGTGCTGCCTTCCTGACGCAGTTCGCCGTTGATCCAGGTGCGCAGTTTCAGGTTGCTGGGGTCTGGCACATCGGCGACATCGACGATCCACGGGCCCACCGGCGTGGTCGCATCGCGGTTCTTCACCCGCAGGTTGGGGCGGTAGTAGTTTTCCAGGTAGTCGCGGATCGCGTAGTCGTTGCACACCGTGTAGCCGGCCAGGTATTCCAGCGCGTCTGCGCGCTTGACGTTGCGCGCCGGCTTGCCGATCACCGCTACCAGCTCGCACTCGTAGTGCATGTAGGCGACATTGTCCGGGCGCCAGGTCACCTGGTTGTGGCCGGTGTAGGTGCCGGGGGACTTGATGAAGGCCAGCGGTTCGGTCGGCGGCTTGAAGGCCAGTTCGGCGGCGTGGTCGGCGTAGTTCAGGCCGAGGGCGAACATGCTGCCGGTGGCCGGTGGCAGCCACTCGACCTGGTCTTCGGCGAGCAGGCGACCGTCGGCCAGGCGCACGGCGTTTTGGGCTTCGACCTGCACCTGGTGCGTGGCGCCTTCAAAGCGAATACGGGCATGTTTCATGACAGCTCCTCTGCCTTGATGTGGTTGACCAGCCGGCCCAGGCCGCTGATCTCGACTTCAACCGTGTCGCCGGGTTGCACATCCACGCGGCCTTCGGGCGTGCCGGTGATCAGCACATCGCCTTCATGCAGGGTCATGAACTCGCTGATTTCGGCGATCAGTTGGGGAATGTCGCGCACCCAATTGGCGGTAGAGTTCTGCTGGCGCAGTTCGCCGTTGACGAACAGTTTCAGGCTCAATTGGTTGGGATTGCCGATCTGGTCGCGGCCGACCAGTTCCGGACCGAGCGCACAGAAGCCGTCGCGACATTTGGCCTTCACGGCCGGGCGGTAGTAGCTGTCTTCGGGCAGGCTGAACTCATTGACGATGGTGTAGCCGGCCACGTGCGCCATGGCGTTCTCAACGCTGACGCGACTGGCGCTTTTACCGATCACCACGCCAAGCGCAGGGCCGGCCTGCAGGCGTTCACCGGTGGGATACACAACGCTGCCGTCATGGCCATTACGGGTGTTGGGGGTCTTGATGAACAGCACCGGCTTGACCGGTGGCTTCTGGTAAGGCGCTTGTTCGAATTCGGCGAGACGTTGGTTCAGCAACCCCTGGTAGTTCAGCGCAACGCCGAACAGGGTGCCGTTCGCAACATCGTGCAGGGCACGGCTCATGCTTTTCTCCTGGCAGTGACGGAGCGGATCAAGGCCGGCTCCTGGAATTATTGTTAACCTGTTAACGTTATAATTAAGATGTTAACTATCGTCAAGCGTGGCAAACTCTTCCGAGCGTGGTGCAGGGCTGAAATCCGGCGCAGGATGAGCGTTTCAGGCCGGCTGACCCCCCAATAAAAAAGAGAACGTCGCGATGATTGATCGTAAGCCGATCCCCAACATCAACATCGGCCAGGTGTACGACCAGCGCTACAGCGATGCCGAAGTGCATTACGACAAGCTGGGCAACCTGGCGGAGTTTTTCGGCCGCAACATGCCCGTGCATCGGCACGACCGTTTTTTCCAGGTGCATTACGTCAAGAGCGGCGCGGTGCGCGTTTACCTGGATGACCAGCAATACCTGGAGTCGGGGCCGATGTTTTTCCTGACGCCGCCGACGGTGGCCCACGCTTTTGTCACCGAAGCGGACGCTGACGGGCATGTGCTGACGGTGCGCCAGCAACTGGTCTGGGGCCTGGTCGATGCTGACCCGACGCTGGTGCCCGGTTCGCAATTGCCGGCGGCCTGCGTTGCGCTGGCCCAGTTCCCGCCTGAAGTCAGGCGGCTGGAGTTTCTGTTCGAGGAACTGAGCAATGAAATCAACATGGCCGGCGCCGGGCGCAGTGCGGCGTTGGACAGCTTGACCCGCTTGATCATGATCAGCCTGCTGCGGCTCTGCGCCAACTCGCTGCAAGCCCGGCCTGCGCGTCATGAAGACCTGCGGATCTTCCATCGCTTCAACGAGTTGATCGAGGACCATTACCTGCAACATTGGCCGCTGTCGCATTACGCTGACCGTATCGGCGTCACGGAGGCACGCCTCAATGACGTGTGTCGACGGATCGCCGATTTGCCGTCCAAGCGCTTGATCCTGGAGCGGGTGATGCAGGAGGCCAAGCGGCTCCTGCTGTTCACGGGCAGTTCCGCCAGCGAAATCTGCTACCAACTGGGCTTCAAGGACCCAGCCTATTTCAGCCGGTTCTTTCAGCGTTACGCGCAGATGACGCCGGGGGAATATCGCCAGCGGCAATCGGGTTTGCGGTGAGGCCGTCATCGTGACTTCTCCCAGGGCGTCATTGCACTCATGATCAGTGCAGCGCTGTCGCCGAAAAATGGCTTTTACGGCGAACGGCTTGCACATTTCGCAGCCCTGGGATCACCACAGCGCCACGCTGTAGCCGACGATGATGCGGCTTTCGTCGATGTCGCTGGTCAAGCCATTGCTCGATCGCAGGGTGGCATTGCGCAGCCGCACGTTGACGTTCTTCAACGGCCCGCTTTGTACGGTGTAGACCAGGTCGGTGTCGCGCTCCCATTCGCGGCCGTTGCGCACGGTGGCGGTTTGCGCATGCGAGCCGTCGACATAGCGCGTCATGAAGGTCAGCCCAGGCACGCCGAGGGCGGCGAAGTTGTAGTCGTATCGCGCCTGCCAGGCATCGGTGTTGGCCTTGGTGAAGATGTTGATGGTCACCAGGTTGACCGAATAGGGGTCTTGGCCCGGGAAAGCAAAGTCGCCGTCGCCGGACAGGTTCTGATAGCCCAGGCCGAATTTGTGTGCCCCCACCGACAGGCTGAACATGCCGTTGAAAAAGCGGTTGTCGATTCGCCCGCCATCGACCCTGGAAGGGCTGCGCAGCCGTGCGCTGCCTTGTTCACGGGTGTCGAAATAACGCAGGTCGCTGCGCAGGCTCACGCCTTCGGCCAGCGGCAGGTCATGCACCAGGCCGATAAAATTCTGCCGGTAAATGTCCTGCATTTGCGCGTAGTAGTAGGTCGCCGCCAGATGAGGGTTGATGGCGTAGGTGCCACCGGCCAGGTCCAGGTGGCTGCTGGTGACACCGCCGTAACTCATCGATTCGTTGTTGGAGGAGTCGCGCAGGTTCTGTTTCTCCAGGCGGCCGACGTTGAGGGTCAGGCCGTCGATCTCCTGGGAGGTCACCAGCTCACCGTTATAGGTCGACGGCAGCAAGCGGGTGTCGTTGTAGGCGGCCACTGGCAACAACGGTTGCAGGGTGCCGAGCTTCAGGACGGTTTTGGAGACGCGTAGTTTGCCGGTCAGGCCGAGTTCGCTGTAGCTGTCGGCCGGCTCCCCGCTGGCACCCGCCGGCAGCAGGCCGGTACCTCGACGGTCACGGCTGGAGTCGAGTTTGAGCCCAAGTTCACCCAAGGCATCCACGCCAAAACCGACCACGCCCTGGGTGTAGCCTGACTCCAGGCGCAACACAAAGCCCTGTGCCCATTCTTGTGCCTGGTTCTGCGGCGCGTTGCTCTGGCGAAAGTCGCGGTTCATATAGAAGTTGCGCAGGTCCAGGTTGGCCTTGCTGTCCTGGATAAAGTCGGCGTGGGCAACCAGAGGGGTAAACGCGGCGCACAGGCCAGCGCTTGCCGCCGTGCGTAAGAAGCACGAATGCATGAGGGACGTTCCTTTTGTTGTTTTTGTGGGTATGGCCCCTGTCAGCTCAGGGTTGGTATATTGTTAACATGTTATCGTTGTGCGCGGTAGGTGGTTTTGCAATATTTTGAAAAAATGTTTCTAGGTTAACGTTTTTTCGGGGCGGCCTTATTGCATGGGCGTAGCGCCGACTCTAAGCTTCGACGCTTCGACCTCAACTGTGCGTGGAACCATGTCAACCCCTAGACCGTCCCTTACGCTGACTTTGCTCCAGGCCCGCGAGGCGACCATGGCGTTCTTTCGGCCGTTGCTCAATGAACATGACCTGACCGAACAGCAGTGGCGAGTCATTCGGATCCTGCGCCAGCAGGGCGAGTTGGAGAGCCATCAACTGGCGCACCTGGCGTGCATCCTCAAACCCAGTCTGACCGGCGTGCTGAGCCGTCTGGAGCGGGACGGTATCGTCCGGCGCAGGAAGTCATCCGAAGATCAGCGCCGCGTGTTCATCGCCCTCACTGAACAGGGGCAGCAGTGCTTCGTCGACATGAGCGCAGGGATGGAAAGCAACTACCTGAAGATTCAGGAGCAGTTTGGTGAAGAGTCGTTGGCGCAATTGCTCGAGCTGCTTAACAAGCTCAAGAGCCTGAAGCCTTAGTGGTCTTGCCTGGCAGGCAATGACAAGAAGGTTTGTCACGTCCAGTCAAGTGCCGCGCTCTGGCCTGGCCTCTAATAAGCTGACTTACCGCCCCCCCCATAAGAGGACATGATCATGTGGACCAAACCCGCCTATACCGATATGCGCATTGGCTTTGAAGTGACGATGTACTTCGCCACTCGATGAGCCCCCCGATACGCCTGGAAACGGCGCGCCAGCCCTAGGTGTGCGCTGTACATCGACTATTTCGCCGGGCTGGACTTGAACACGCCGCTGAGGACAAAGGCGTAGCGTTCCGGACGGATAAAGAAGGTGGTGCGGTCGCAGCAGCGGCCGTCGGCAAAGTACGAGGTGCGCTCCATCACCAGCAGCGCCGCGCCGCGTTTGACGTGCAGGGTGCTGGCCAGGCTTGCGTCGGCGGCTTGCGCACGAATGGCCAGGTCGGCACGGGTGACGGCCTGGCCGGTGATCGACTCCAGGATCGAATAGATCGGTTGATGCTCAACGTCGGTCCAGACCACACTGGCCAACTCGGCCGGCAGGTGGCTGCGGCCCAGGGCGATGGGTTCGTCATCCACGAAATGCAGGCGCTCCAACAGCAGACAATCGTGCGCGGCTTCAAACAATCCCTTCAAGGCTTCCGGAACAGGCTGCAGCGTGTGGCCGATCACCTGCATGCTCGGTTTGAGTCCTTGCAATAACAAGGCTTCATGGAAACTGCGCAACGCATCCAGGCCATGTCGAACCTGTTTCGCCGCGACGAACGTGCCTTTGCCTTGCTTGCGCTCTACCACGCCGTCGTCGCTGAGCTTGCCCACCGCCAGGCGCACCGTGACGCGGCTGACCCCAAAGCGTTCGCCCAGTTCGGCTTCTGAAGGCAGTTTGCCGGAGGGTTCGAAATCGCCGCGCTGAATCTCCTCCAGCAAACGATGGGCGATCTGTTCGTAGAGCGAGGTGGTGCTGTCGCGAAGAATGGACGTAGACACGGTCGGCTTCCAGGGGCCTCGGAGTGGGGCGGTACGCCTTCACTTCTAAGGTTATAAAAATAGGTTATTGGGACAACTTGTATTAATACGTATTATGTCAGGCATTCCCATTGTAAACGACCTGACGATACTTGCCATGCCCGACTCCTTGCCTTACGCACCGCTGCAAGCCGACGCCCTGACGGTCGATGCCATCAGTTTCAGCTACCCCAACGGGCATCGGGTGTTCAACGCTTTCAGCCTGAACGCCAAGCCGGGCGAATTCGTCGCGATCCTCGGGCCGTCCGGCTGCGGGAAAACCACGTTGCTGAATCTGTTGTCGGGTTTTCAACAACCCCAGAGCGGCCAGATCAGCATCAACCAGACCGCCGTGCGGCCGGAGCGCTCGGAGTTGGGCTATGTGTTTCAGGCACCGCAGTTGTTTCCCTGGCTGAGCGCGCTGGAAAACGTGCGTTTCGGCCTGCGGATGACGGCACAGCTCAACGAGGATCAACAGCGCGCGCAGGCGTTGCAGTACTTGCGTCTGGTCGGTCTGGAAAGCGCGGCGCAACGCTTGCCCCATCAACTGTCGGGGGGCATGCAGCAGCGCGTCTCCCTGGCCAGGACCTTGGCGTTGGAGCCCAGTGTATTGCTGATGGACGAACCCTTCGCCGCGCTGGATGCGATCAGCCGCAACAGCATGAATGAAGAGACGCTGCGGATCTGGGCCGAACTGGGCCAGACGGTGCTGTTCATCACCCACGACATCGACGAGGCGGTGTTCCTGGCCGACCGGGTCATCGTGCTCAACATCGCCCCGGGCGGCATCCACAGCGAACTGGACATTCATCTGCCACGTCCGCGTTCCAACCTGAAAACCCGTCGCCTGCCGGCCTTTCTTGATTACCGCAATGAGCTGATGGAGCGCATTTCCCACGTCATGGAAGCGGCCGACGCCATCGCTGATCCCACCCCCCGTCAACCTGAGTTAACCGCATGATCAAACGTTCGCTGCTTGCTCTTTCCTTGTCTGTTGCCGCCTTGGCAAGCAGCACATTTGCCGTGGCTGCCGAAGAGAAACCCCTGCGCGTGGGGTATGTGTTCGCCATGGCCAACGCCCCGGCGCTGATCGCCGACAAGCAGGGTTACTACCGCGAGGAAGGCTTGAATGTCGACCTCAAGGCCCTGGGCGATGGCCCGGTGATCCAGCAGGCGTTGGCGGCCGGTGAATTGGACGTGGCCTATGTCGGCACACCGCCGGTGTACCAATGGTTTTCCCGCGGCCTGCAAAGCCGGATCCTGGCCAAGGTCAACTACGGGCAAGCCGCGGTCATTGTCGACGCCAAGAGCCCGATCAACAGCCTGGAGCAGCTCAAGGGCAAAAAACTCGCCGGGGTCAAGAAGGGCAGTGGCATGGACGTGCTGTTGCGCGGCTATGTGCTGAAAGAAAAAGCCGGGCTCAACCCGGACAAGGACCTGGACATCATCGACATGCCACCGGGCAACATGAACGCGGCGCTGGAGCGCGGGATTGTCGATGCGGCGTTTTCCTGGGAACCCTTTGTCAGCCAATCGTTGCTGCGCGGGTCGAGCCGGATTCTGCTCGACGTCAACCAGGCGCTGCCGAATTACCCCTGGTACGTGGTGATCGCTCTGCCGAAAACCTTGCAGGAACGACCGGATGATGTGGTCAAGCTGCTGCGTGCGCACCGCAAGGCCATCGCGTTCCTCAATGAGCATCCCGACGAGTCGAACCGGATCATCGCCGAGGCGTTCAAGCTTGAAGCGGTACAAGGGCCCGACGGCCAGACCATTGCCCCGCAGGCCATCGTCGCCCAGGCACGGACGCGATTGGGCTGGTCGGCGGACTTGCAGGCTGCGGACATCCAATTCATCCAGCGCCTGATGAATTACTCCCACGCGCTGGGCTTTATCGACACCACGCTCAAGACCGAGCAGATCGTGGATACCTCCTACCTGGAAAAAGCCTCGCGCTGAGTCTGAGCCTGTCATGTCCTTGCCAAAACCGAATTGGGGATGGGCTTCGCTGCCATTCCTGCTGTTGATCTGGATGGCCCTGGCCAGCCGCTTTCCCACCTACATCCTGCCGCAGCCCTGGGATGTGGCGCGCGAAGCCGTGCGCTGGCTCAGCGACGGTTCGCTGTGGCAGCACCTAAGGGCGAGTGTCCTGGAAGAAGTCGGCGGCTTCTGCGCCGCAGTGCTCGTGGCGATTGGGTTGGGCACCGCCGGTGGCCTGTCTTCGCGCTTTCGCGATTTCATCTCGCCGCTCAACAGCCTGTTCATGGCGATCCCACCCATCGCCTGGGCGCCGCTGATCATGATCATTTTCGGCCTGGGCTATGTCTCGATTGTGCTGGTGATTTTCATCGCAGCGGTGTTCCCCATGGCCGTCACGATCCAAGAGGGCGTACAGAGCATTCGCGGTGGCGAAGTCCGCGCCGCACGCACCTTGGGCGCCAATGCCGGGCAACTGCTGGCCCACGTTTATCTACCCGCTTCATTGCCGTTCGTGACCGCAGCCTTGCGCATCGGCTTCAGCCAGGGGTGGCGGGCATTGGTTGCGGCGGAAATGATCGGCGCCTCCCAAGGCATTGGCTGGATGGTCTCCACGGGCGGGCAGATCGGCAACAGCAGCCAGGTGCTGCTGGGCATCGTGCTGATCGGCCTGATTGCCTGGCTGATGGAGAGTTTTGTGTTCCGACGCATCGAGCGTCACTACCAGAAATGGCGCGTGCAGTGAGCATCGCCATGTGTCTTCAAACCTTCAGTGGACCACTGCACGAGGTGTCATGTGAGTAACGTTTTCGATCCCCGCGAAGCCGGGCACTACATTGCCCCGCAAGGCCTCTACGAACGCAACAAGAAACGCCCGTTCCTGGGCAGCATCGACTGTGATCGCGACACGTTGGTCGCTGGCCAATGGGATGAAATCACCCTGGTCTACGAGGTCGGCGGCAGCGGCCTGGCCGACGGCGCGTGGTTGAAACTGGCCTTCAAGTTCTACTCCGACTGGGCGCTGTTCCAGACCTCGAACCCGGCCGGTCCCAACTACGTCAGTGCTGAATATCAGGCGGGCGAGTTGGTGCCCGGCCAGAGCCAGGCCACGGTGCAGCATTTGAAAGTGCGCTTCGACCAGAAGGGCCACGAACGGCCGTTCCAGAAAGCGATCATCATCGACATCATCGACGGCTACCTGAACCCCGGTGACAAAATCACCATTCGCCTGGGCGACCGTCGCCAGGGCGGGGCGGGCACGCGGGTGCAGAGTTTCGTCGAGAAAGACTTCCGTTTCCGGCTGTTTATCGACCCCCTGGGCAGCTCGAAGTTTGCCGAGGTGCCAGGCGATCCGTTGCTGAACATCGTGCCGGGGCCAGCGCAGAGCGTGCAGCTGATTGTGCCGCGGCTGGTCAGCGCTGGCGAGGTGTTTGACGTGCTGCTGCGGGTCGACGATGCCTGGGGCAACACGTGCCGCAACCTGCCGCTCAAGGGTGTGCTGACCCTGCTCGACCCTGAAGGCGGCGAGCGCCAACAAGCGTTTACCCTGGCCAATGAAGGGTGGGCGACGGCGCGGCTCGAGAGGTTTGACCTCGGGGCGGTGGGCGAGTGGCGATTGTCCGCCGAGGTGGAAACGCCTGGCGTGCGCGGCGCCCAGGCTTTCGTCAGCGTCGACCCGGCCGGCGGCGCATTGCGTCCGCTGTACGCCGACCTGCATGTGCACTCCGATGACACCGTGGGCACCAACGACACGCTGTACAACCTCAGTTACGGTCGCGATGTCGCCGGCCTCGATGTGCTCGGCTATACCGCCAACGACTTCAATATCACCGAGCAACGCTGGGATCAGGCGGTGAAGCTGATTCATGAACTCAACGAGCCCGGCCGTTTCGTCTGCTACCCCGGCACCGAGTGGTGCGGCAACTCCTGTGCGGGCGGCGACCGCAATGTCGTATTCCTGCATGATCGCAAGCCCGAGTTTCCGTTCGACAACCAAGGGCGGTTGGTGCGCTCTTTTGAGTGGAACGAGTTCACTGCCGGTACCATCAAGCCGGGCGCCTGGCCGGTGGATGAGTTATACGCGGCCTATGCGAAAGACCCGGAAGGTCACCTGATGATGCCCCATGTCGGCGGGCGCCGCTGCAACCTCGACTGGCACCACCCGGAGCTGGAGCGCTTGATCGAAGTCGGCTCGGCCTGGGGCCAGTTCCATTGGGTCTACGCCGAAGCCCTGCAGCGCGGCTATCGGGTCGGCGCCGCGGCGAACAGCGATGAGCATCAGGGCCGTTGCGGCGGCGGTGTACCGGCCACGGCGGTGTTCGGTTCGCGCGGCGGGCTGACCGGCGTAGTCGCCGACGGCTTCGACCGCGCGAGTGTCGGCAAGGCGCTGCGTGCCCGGCGCACGTTTGCCACCACCGGCGAGCGTTCGTTTGCCAGCCTGCGTCAGGGCCGGCACTTCATGGGCGAGGTGTTCACGGCGGATTCGAACGCAACGTTGGACTATCGATTGCTGGGCGAGGCGGGCTGGGAGCAGGTGGATTTGTTCGATGGCGATCAACTGATCTGGTCGCGCAACCTGCATCAGGAGCTGGGCTTTTCCACCCAACGTATTCGCCTGCGCCTGGGCGGCGCGCGGATCAAGGATCGTTATCGCGGTGCCTATTGGACCGGCGAGGTTCGGGTAACCGGGGCGGTGATCAACGGCTTTCGCGCCTTGGGCCTGGATCATCCGGAGCAAACCGTGTGGCGCAAGGACGCCACGACCCTGGCCTTTCGCACCGACACCAACGGCGACACCGACAGTATCGAAATCGACCTGTCGCAGCTGGTCGGCGCGAGGTTGCAGGTGTGCAGCCGCATCGACAACTACATCAAGGTCGGCGATCCGTCTGAACCGCAACCCTACGTGCATGCGCCGACGGTGCTGATGGAGCTGTCCGGCGAAGAATTGCTGGCGCAGTCCCAGGTGATTGAAGAGTTGCCGGGCGCCGAATTGAAAGTCTCACTTGAACGAACCACCGCTGCGCCGCTGCCGCGCGAGCTGCAAGGCACGATCGAGCTGGCCCGACTCAACCTGCAAGCGGGCCGTGAGCATCCGCTGTTCATCTGTGCGCGCCAGCGCGATCAGTCCCGGGTCTGGACCTCGGCGCTGTTCCTGACACTGACTTGAGGCCGTCGCGTTCAGACCGTACGTCAGCACGTTTGATGACTGGACAGGGAAGTCCGCTACATCAGTTGGCCGGCATTCGCGGACCGAGCGCCCTCTCATGAGGGCCATGCTCAGTAAAGGGTAAACAGGACGAACTCACTTCTCCCACTGTTCAAGCAGAATCGAAACAAACTTCTCTGCGGCTGGAGATAACGAAGCGCCGCGTCGGTAAACCAGCCCCAGTGAGCGGTTCACCACGGGCTCTACCAACGGGATGCTGACCAACGTTGGGTGATCCACGGCCGGCATCGCCAGGCTGGGGACGGCTGATACCCCGAGGCCCGCTTCCACCAGGCCCAGGGACGTCGAAAGATGCTGCACCTCATAGAACCACTGCGGGCGCCAACTCAACCCCGACAAGGCATGATCGAGCAACATCCGGTTGCCGCTCAGGCGTCCGACACCGATCAGACGGTAATTGCTGAGTTCCGACCAGGTCACCGCACTGCGTTCGGCCAATTCATGATCGCGTCGACACGCTAAGACAAAAGGCTCGTCGACCAAGGGGACGAACTCTATGTCGGGGTGCTGGCCGCTCATCATGTTGATGCCGAAGTCGGCTTCGCCGCGCAGTACCGCCTCCAGCCCTTCGTTCGCGCTCAGATCAAGCAGGCGGATCCGGATCTGTGGATAGCGCTCGTTGTAGAGGCGTATGACCGAAGGCAGGAAATAAAAGGCTGCGGTGGGGATACAGGCCAGGGTCACGCGCCCGCTTTGGCGTTCGGCCAACTCGCGGATATTGAGTATGGAGTCGTCGAAGTCGTCCAGCAGGCGGCGAGCCTTGGGTAGAAAGTCCCGCCCCACGCTGGTGAGGCTCACTCTTCTTGTGGTGCGGTCGAGTAGGGCTGTACCCAAGCCTTCCTCAAGTTTTTTCATGCGTCTGCTCAGCGCGGGCTGGGACAGGTGCAAGGCTTCAGCCGCTTCGTGGAAGCTGCCGAGTTCTGCGATTTTCACGAAAGATCGGATGTCGTTTAGCTCATATTGCATTTTTTATACCTCAACCAGAGGGGGCGGCGGCGCTCGCTCATCCTAATTTTATCATTCGCCAAACGCAATAATCCGGCCGATTTTTGCATTGGAAACATTTTTCAAAGCCTGCGACTCTTGCTTCAAGAGCATTAATCACCCCGATTGATCAATAAGAGTTGGTTTTCATGCAACGAATTCCTTGTGTGCTTATGCGCGGTGGTACGTCCAAGGGGCCGGTATTTCTCGCCTGGGACCTCCCTGATTCGATCGAGCAGCGTGATGAGCTGTTGCTCAACCTGATGGGCTCTGGCCACGAGCTGGAGATTGACGGGATCGGCGGTGGCAGCCCCCAGACAAGCAAGGTCGCGATCGTCAGCCCATCCCTGCACCCGGATGCCGATGTCGACTATTTGTTCGTTCAGGTCATGGTGTCCCAGCGTCGAGTCGATACAGCGCCCAATTGCGGCAATATGCTGTGCGCCGTAGGCCCGTTTGCCGTTGAGCAAGGGCTGGTCAAGGCCTCTAAAGGCCGCACGCTCGTGCGTATTCGCAACCTCAACACCGGGACGTTCGTGAACGCCGAGGTCTACACCCCCGAAGGAACCGTCAGCTATGAGGGCGACACCGCCATTGACGGCGTTCCGGGGACTGCCGCTCCGGTGCAACTGACCTTCCTCGATGCCGCGGGCAGCAAAACCGGCAAGCTTTTCCCGACGGGGCAGACACAGGACGTGATTGACGGCATCCCGATGACGTGCATCGACATGGCCATGCCAATGATGATCATCGAGGCGGGCCAATTGGGTAAGCGCGGTGATGAAAGCCCGGCTGAACTGGACGCCGACAAGGCGTTCCTGGGGCGTCTGGAGTCCCTGCGACTGCAGGCCGGCCTGGCAATGGGCCTGGGCGATGTGAGTGACAAAGTGATTCCCAAGCCTGTCCTGGTGTCTACGGCCAAGGCGGGCGGAACCATTCAGGTGCGTTATTTCATGCCGCATAATTGCCACCGCGCACTGGCGATTACAGGCTCCATTGGCCTGGCGACCGCATGTGTGACCGACGGCAGTGTGATTGCGCAATTGCTGGGCGGGGTGAGTGAGCCGCGCTTGAAACACGTGCGGATTGAACATCCAAGTGGTGGAATAGACGTTGTTTTGTCCTACACCGGTGCTCAGGGTGAGACAATTCGTGCCTCGGTCGTGCGTACGTCGCGCAGGCTGTTCTCCGGTTATGTATACGCTGCGGCTTCCCGACGACTCGCCGGGTAACTCCCCCTAGTCGTACCGTTTCTGCATCAGAACAATTCTAAAAATGGGTGATGCCATGAAGTTTGTAAAATCGCTCTACGTCCAGATTCTCTTCGCCGTTGTGTTGGGCGTGCTGGTCGGGCATTTTTGGTCGCAACAGGCTGTTGCCTTGAAGCCGCTGGGTGATGCCTTTATCAAGCTGATCAAGATGATGATCGCGCCAGTGGTGTTCTGCACGATCGTCACCGGTATCGCCGGCATGAGCGACAAACGCTCCCTCGGGCGTTTGTTGAGCAAGACCCTGCTGCTGTTCCTGGGCCTGACCGTGATCAGCCTGATCATCGGCCTGGTGTCGGTCTACCTGTTCAAGCCCGGTGTGGGCATGAACATCGACCCTGCGCAATTGAGTACCAAGGGGCTGTCGCAGTACACCGAGTCCGCGGCGAAGCTGGGCGTGGTCGAGTTTTTCATGCACATCATTCCGGAGACGTTCATCGGCGCTTTCAACAAGGGTGAAGTGCTGCCGGTGCTGTTCATTGCGGTGCTGTGCGGTTTTGCGCTTTCGTCGATTGGCGAGCGTGGCAAGCCGGTATTGGATGTACTGGAATCGGCTTCACACATGGTGTTCAAGATCTTCTCCTACCTGATGCGCTTTGCTCCCATCGGCGCCTTTGGTGCCCTGGCGTTCACGGTAGGGCAGTACGGCATCACCTCGCTGGGCTCGTTGGCCAAGCTGATCATGACGTTGTATATCGCCTGTGCGTTCTTTGTCTTTGTGGTGCTGGGCAGTATCTGCCGCGCCCATGGCTTCAGCCTTTGGAAGTTGCTGCGCTACTTGCGCGAAGAGTTCCTGGTGGTGCTCGGGACGTCTTCTACCGAGCCGGTGATGCCGCGGATGCTGGAAAAGCTCCAGGCCCTGGGTTGCAAGAAAAGCGTGGTGGGGCTGGTGTTGCCCACGGGCTACTCGTTCAACCTCGACGGCACGGCGATCTACCTCTCGCTGGCCGCCGTGTTCATTGCCCAGGCCTGCAACATCGACCTGAGCCTGACACAGATCGTGACCATGCTGGCAATCATGCTGTTGTCCTCGAAGGGCGCGGCGGGTGTCACCGGCTCGGGTTTTGTCGCGCTGGCGTCGACCCTGACGGTGATCCATGACATTCCCTTGGCCGGCCTTGCCTTGCTGATCGGTATCGACCGCTTCATGTCGGAAGCCCGGGCGTTGACCAGCCTGGCCAGCAACGCGGTGGCGACCGTGGTGATATCGCTCTCGGAGAATGCCTGTGACCGCGAAGTCTTGATGCGGACCCTGGAAGGCAAGCCTTCGCCTGACGTGCCCCCGGTCCTGACGCCACACTGGGATGATGTGAAGGTCACCAAACACGTCTGACCGGTCACGGCTCAGGCCTGCCCCCCCAATTAAATCAATGAATACCCCCCGCCAGGCACCGTTGGTCGTGCCATCTGGCGGGAACGGGGTCGCGCGCCTGTGCGTCGGCCACGCTACTCATAAGAACAAGAGAACTTACCTATGCTCGCATTGCTTGGCTTGGCCATGGTGGTGGTCTTCACCTTCCTGATAATGACCAAACGCTTGTCGCCGATTGTCGCCCTGACGGTGGTGCCTATCGTGTTCGCCGTCATCGGTGGGTTCGGTGGCACAACCGGCAAGATGATGCTCGATGGCTTGAAAATGGTCGCGCCTTCAGCGGCGCTGTTGCTGTTCGCGATCCTGTTTTTCGGCTTGATGATTGACGCCGGTTTGTTTGACCCGCTGATTCGCAAGATCCTCAAGCGCGTCAACGGCGACCCGATGAAAATCGCTGTCGGCACCGCGTTGCTCTCGCTGGTGGTGGCATTGGACGGCGACGGCACTACCACCTACATGATTACCTGTGCGGCCATGCTGCCGCTGTATAAACGTATCGGCATGAACCCGATGATTCTGGCCACCATTGCCATGCTTTCCCTGAGCATCATGAGCGGCATGACCCCTTGGGGAGGCCCCGCCACCCGAGCGATCGCAGCGTTGGGCCTGGACGCCGGTGCTTACTTCGTGCCCTTGCTGCCGACCATGATTGGCGGCGCGATGTGGGTGGTGTTCACCGCATTCCTGCTGGGGCGTGCCGAGCGCAAGCGCATCGGTAACGTGCAATTGCAAAGCGGCGGCGGTAACTGCTACATCGAAGCGATCCTCGAGGACACGCCGTACAAACGCCCGAAACTGGCCTACATCAACCTGTTGCTGGTGATCGCGGTGATGGTTGCCCTGGTCATGGGCATCATGCATTCGGCGATCCTGTTCCTGATTGGGTTCGTGCTGGCATTGATGATCAACTATCCGCAACTGGACATTCAGAAGGAACGCATCCTGGCCCATTCGGGCAACGCCATGACCGTCGTGCTGCTGGTGTTCGCCGCGGGTATTTTCGCCGGGATTTTCTCCGGTACCAAAATGGTCGATGCCCTTGCGCAAACCCTGGTTGACTGGATCCCACCCTCCTGGGGGCATCTGTTTCCGCTGGTGGTGGCAGTTACCAGCATGCCGCTGACGTTCGTGCTGTCCAATGATGCTTATTACTTCGGGGTCGTGCCGATCCTGGCTAACGCTGCCGCCGCCTATGGCATCGATCCGGTGGAGATCGCCCGCGCGTCGATTCTGGGTCAACCGGTCCACCTGATGAGCCCGTTGGTCGCTTCAACCTTGTTGTTGGTCGGCATGGTCGATCGCGATATCGGCGACTTCCAGAAAGCCACCGTCAAATGGGCTGTCCTCACCTCCTTGGTCATCACGGCGCTGGCGCTGTTGACCGGAGCGATCAGCCTCTTCACCTGATTCAACCAGGCCACTGGGTTCTTCTTCTGACGCGCCTCACCCGCGAGGCGCGCGACTTCCTGCACTTCAAATAACAACAATGAGTAGTTTGCCATGAGCACTTTGCATTCCCGACGCGCGCTGTTTTCAGTTATTGGTTTGTTGCCGCTGGCCACTGCCAGTGCAGAAGGATTTATCGACGACAGCAAACTCAAGCTGCAATTACGCAACGTCTATTTCAATGAAAACTTCCGTGACGAGCATGGCATGAGTGCCCGAGCCGCGAGGACGGCGAAGAGCGAGCGGACTGAATGGGCCCAGGGGTTTCTGTTGGACTACCAATCGGGATACACCCCAGGCACCCTCGGGTTCGGGGTCGATGCCCTTGGCCTGCTCGGGGTCAAGCTCGACTCCGGCCGTGGTCGCAGCGGTACCGGGTTGTTGCCCGTCCATGATGACGGGCGTGCGGCTGACGAATTTGCAAGCCTGGGTGTGACGGCCAAAGCCCAACTGGCCAAGACCACCGTCAAATACGGCACCTTGTTACCCAAGACACCGGTACTGATCTACAACGATGCACGCCTGATACCGCAAACCTACCAGGGCGCGCAGATCAGCAGCCTCGACATCCAGAATCTGAGCCTCACCGGGGGCCGCCTGGATCGCTTCAAGTTGCGTGACTCCAGCAACAGCATGCCGATCGTGCCCGATGGCTACAGTGGCGATAAGTCCGGCGACTTCAGCTACGCCGGTGCCGAATACAAACTGGGGAAAAACATCCGGTTGAGTTACTTCTACGGCGAATTGGAGAACTTCTACCGCCAGAACTTCGCCGGTATCCAGCACGATCTGCCGTTGGGCGGCGGCGTGCTGACCAGCGACCTGCGCTACTTCAACAGTGTCGATAGCGGTTCTGCCTACGCAGGCAAGATCGACAACGACATGTTCAGCGGCCAACTGTCTTACGCCATTTCAGGTCACACCTTCGGCGGCGGGTACCAGGCCCTCAGGGGCGACGCCGGTTTGCCCTATATCAGTGGCGCCACCGTTTATTCGTTCAGCAATGCCGGGATAGGCAAGTTCATCGAGGAGGATGAAAAGACCTGGATGCTGAGCTACGGCTATAACTTTGCCGCCCTCGGGGTGCCGGGCCTGACGTTCTCCACCCGCTACTTGAGCGGTAACGACGGCAAGTCCTCGACCGAGGTCAAGGAGTGGGAGCGGGACGCCGAAGTGGCCTACGTGGTGCAACAAGGCACCTTCAAGGGGTTGGGCGTGCGGTTGCGTAACTACGTGTACCGTGCCGACTACTCCCGTGGCCGGGACAGCAACCGTATTTACTTTACCTACGACATCGCACTCTGGTGAAATCGCCGATCGCGGCTCTGCGACGTTCGCAGGCCGCGTTTTCATTGGCGGCTTCATCGGATAAGACGAAGGAAATAAATGATGTCGTTCAAAACTAAAATACTGCTGCTGACCTTATTACCGGTGATGTTGTTTGCGCTTGTTTTAGGTTTGAGCGCCCGTGGCACGTTGCAGTCCCAGGCCGAGCAGGAAGTCGCACAGACTCGCGAGCGGCTGCTCGAGGAAAGCCGCACTCGACTCACGGACTACGCGAGCATCGCTCGTACTTCCATCGCCGAACTCTATGATCGGGCCGCGACCGGGGACCTCGCCAGCCGCGCCTTGGCAATCAGCCGCTTGTCCAAAGTGAAGTATGGCGACGACGGCTATTTCATCGGCTACGACAGTCAGGTTGTGCGCCTGTTTCGCGGTGACAGCAGCGAAGGCGTCGGCACCAATATGAGTGATCGCAAAGACATCAACGGGAAGTTCTTGAATCGTGAAATGGTCGAAGCGGGAAAAAACGACACCCACTTCGTCACGTATTCAGGTGGGGTCGTCAACACCGATAAAGTCGTGCCCAAGCTCGCTTACAGTTTTTATTTGCCCAAGTGGGACATGGTCGTCGTCACCGCGATCAACCTGGACAGTATTGAAGTTCAGGTGGCCAAGGTGCGCGCCGCCGTTGACCAGCGCATCAGCAACCTGATGTACAGCATTGTGCTTATCGCCGTCGCGCTGATTGGCATTATCGGGGCGCTGGCGCTCGTGCTGGTCAAACGCAGTCTAGGCCCCTTGACCTTGATTCGGGCGCACCTTGACGAAATCGCCGCGGGGGAGGGGGACCTGACGCGGCGGCTACCGCAGGTCAGTCGAGACGAACTGGGGCAACTGGCCGGTTCGTTCAATGCCTTTATCGAAAAAATCCACAGCCTTGTCAGCCAGATCGTCGCCATGAGCGAACAGTTGACGGGGTCGGTCAGTCGGGTGGCCGAGCAGAGCAGGCAGATTGATCGGGCCATGGACCAGCAGCGCCAGGAAACCGACCAGGTAGCGGCGGCGATAAACCAGATGTCATCGGCGGCGCAGGAAGTGTCGCTCAGCGCGCAAAATGCTGCAGAAGCTGCCGTCGAGACCGACAAGCAGTCCCAGCACGCGCGGCAAATCGTCAATGGCAGCATTACTCGGATGCAGGCACTCAGGGGGGAGCTGGATGAGAGTGGGGTCTCCATGGCGAGTCTGCAAAACGATGTGACGTCGATCGTCACTGTGCTGGATGTTATTCGCTCGATCGCCGAGCAGACCAACCTTCTTGCGCTGAATGCGGCCATTGAAGCGGCCCGTGCCGGTGAGGCGGGGCGCGGTTTTGCGGTGGTTGCTGACGAAGTGCGCGCGTTGGCCAGTCGTACTCAACGCAGCACCCAGGAAATCCAGGTGATGGTTGAGCGTCTCAATAACGCAACCGGCGGTGTGGTCAAGGCGATGCATCAATCGACCGAAGCCGCGCAAGGCGCGAGTGCGCAGGCTGATCAGGCGGGTGAGTTCCTGGGCAATGCTGTCGAGCTGATTGCGACGATCAATGCGATGAACGCACAGATCGCCAGTGCCGCCGAGGAGCAGACCTCGGTGGCTGAGGAGATCAACCGTGGGGTCCATCAGATCGCGCGGGCCATTGATTCGGTGGCCAACCAGACTCAACTGGGGGTCAAGACGGTCGATGAGTTGTATACCATCGGCAGTCGTATGCAAGGTTTGCTGGGGCAGTTCAAAATTTGATGGTCTGGGCCTGGATTGACACGCAGCACGCGTCAATGCAGGCCAAGGCGATGATTGCTTTCATGCGCTATCCGGGTAAACGAAAACGCTCTTTCATCACGCGTTGACGGCCACTGCGCGTTGTTTGCGATACAAGATTGTCGTCGCGGTGAACCCGCACAGCGCAGCAAACATCAGCCAGTAGGCCGGCGATGCCTTATCGCCTGTCGCCTGCACGAGCATGGTCGACACGGCAGGCGTAAACCCTCCAAATACAGCCGTCGCCAAACTGAAGGCCAGGGAAAACCCCACAACCCGTACGTTTTGCGGCATCACCTCTGTCAGCGCAGCGACCATCGCGCCGTTGTAAATACCGAAGAAGAAAGAGAAGTACAGCAGTACGCAGAGCAGCCGTTCGAAACTTGCCGCTGCGGCCAGCCAGTGCATGGCCGGATACGCGGTGAATATGCACAGCAGGGAAATCGCCAACAATAAGGGGCGACGGCCGATGCGGTCGGAGAGTGTGCCGCCGATGGGCAACCAGATGAAGTTGCTCAGGCCGACGAAGAGCGTGACGACCAGGCTGTCGGTGGTGCTCAGGTTGAGTACGGAGCGGCCATAGGTGGGGGTGTAGACGGTAATCAGGTAGAACGTGGTAGTGGTCATGGACGCCAATAGACCGCCTGCCAGCACCGTGCGCCAGTTGTCGCGCATGGAGCGAAACACTTCATTGGCACTTGGGTGATGCCGGCGCGCTTTGAACGCCTCGGTTTCCTGCAGGGAGCGGCGGATGATGAAGATGAACGGAATAATCACGCAGCCGATGAAGAACGGGATCCTCCATCCCCAGGCAGCGACCTCGGCAGCTGCCATGGAGGCGTTGATGGTGTAACCCAGCGCTGCCGCAAGAATGATCGCCACCTGTTGGCTGGCCGACTGCCAACTGGTGTAGAAACCGCATCGCCCCGGTGTGGCGATTTCAGCCAGATACACTGAAACGCCGCCCATTTCCGCGCCGGCGGAGAAGCCCTGCAACAGCCGCCCCAACAACACCAATATGGGCGCCGCGATACCGATGCTGGCATAGCCGGGTACCAAGGCGATCAGGACCGTTCCGGCGGCCATGATCGAGAGCGTCACAATCAGGCCCTTGCGCCGTCCAACCTTGTCGATGTAAGCCCCGAGCACGATAGCGCCCAGCGGACGCATCAAGAACCCGGAACCGAATACGGCGAAGGTCATCATCAGCGAAGCGAACTCGCTGGTGGCAGGAAAGAACGTCTGGGAAATGTAGGTCGCGTAGAAGCCGAACAGAAAGAAGTCGAACTGTTCGAGAAAATTGCCGCTGGTGACCCGCAGGATGGCGCCCAGTTTTGAACCCTTGGACGGGGTGTCTTGCGTTGTTGTTTTCATCATGGCTACCGTGGTGATCAATCTTGTTTTTGGAATGACGGTGTTAGCGATCAGTCGCTTGCGGCGTTAATCGGGTTGGGTTGGCATTTTTCGATGGAATATTTGAGCAGCGCGGCGCTGCGGAAGATGCCGTGGGCGAACTTGCTGTAGGGCATGGTCAGGAAGAAAGCCATGACCAGGCCGAGATGGATCGCCAGCAACAGGCCCAGGGCAACGCTTTCGCGAAACGCCAGGAGCGCGAGGCCGCTGGCGCTGATGAGAAACAGCAGCGCGATAAAGCCGCGGTCCATGGGTTTCTGGTGTTCGTCGCCCTGTTCGGCGTTGCGACGCAGGTTCAACCACAAGAGCCCCGCCGGGCCAACCAGCAACCCGAGCCCGCCGGCGATGCCGAGCATCACCGGCACGCTCAGGACGGGGTAGGGCGCCGACCAGCCCAGCAGGAAATGGTAGAGCGTGGCCACACCGGTAGCGGCGAAGCACAGCATGAAGCCGTAGAAGGTGAAGTGGTGCATGCGCCGCCGCCACAAGGTGAATTGATCGTCGGCGTTATTGCAGCCCTCGCCATGGCCGCCATCCAGGTACTTGAGCGTGGCAACATTGGCGGTCGCTTCCAGCGCCGCCGACGTTGTTTGCCGGGGTGAGGCGTCGACCGGCGAGACATTGCGCCAGAAGCGCCGCACGCCGATCGTCAACGCGAGGACCGCGAAACCAAACACTGCGCCGAACATCAGGGCCAGGGTGTTATGCGGGAAGATCCCGTAGAAATTTCCCCCGGGCATTGGCGTGAACAGATTGCCCATCACCATCAGCGTCAGGCAGAGAAACAGGGCTAGCCCCGCGCCGGATGACAGCGCCAGGGTCAGCCCGTTGCGCCGGTATAAGGTGCCCATCACCTGCGGCCAGGCGTACTCGGCGTACGTGTCGAGGCGGACTTTGGCCATGGCTTTGGGCACGTTGATAGCAAATTCATGAGGGGCGGCGTACTGGCAGGCATGCAGGCAGGCGCCGCAGTTGTGGCAGAGGTTCGCCAGGTAGTGGATGTCTGCCGCCGAAAAGGCCAGGCGTCGGGTCATGGCCGGGAAGACCGCGCAGAAGCCCTCGCAATAGCGGCAGGCATTGCACACGGTCATTTGTCGCTGGACTTCGCTTTCATCAAGGTTGAGGACGGGAATCAGCGTGCCCGGCGCCTGGGGATCAAACAGCTGCATGGTGCGGCTCCTGGAATGAAGGGGACATGAAGCCGGCCGCGGCGGCGGCTTGCGCACCGGCGATGCGACCGAATGCGGTACCAATAGCCATGCCGATACCGGCGGTATAGCCCTTGCCCAATACGTTGCCTGCCATCATTTCTCCGGCGACAAACAGGTTCGGGCTGGCCTTGCCGTTGAAGTGAACGGCGGCCGTTTCGTCGGTCGCGAGGCCTAAATAGGTGAACGTCACGCCTGGCTTGAGCGGGTAGGCGCAGAAAGGCGGTTTCACCAAGGGGCGAGCCCAATGGGTTTTGGCGGGCGTCAACCCTTCGGTGTGGCAATCGTCCAGGGCGGTGTGGTCGAACGTGCCGACGCGGCAGGCCGCGTTGTAGGCCTCGATGGTTTTAACGAACGGCCCGACGGGCAGGTTTAATTGGCGGGCCAACGCTTCCAGAGAGTTGGCGGTGGTCCCTGAAAATACCGGCGGCATAAAACGGCCGACGGCCTGCTGGTCGATGATCGAATAGGCTTGTTGGCCGGGTTGACCCGCTACCAGGCGACCCCAGATCGCATAGCGCTTGGGCCAGAAATCCTCGCCTTCATCATAGAAACGTTCGCCGTCGCGATTGACCACTACGCCCAGCGACACGCAGTCGATGCGGGTGCAGATGCCACCGTCATACAAGGGCGCGCGGGCGTCGATGGCCACCATGTGCGCTTGGGTGGGGTCACCGATAAAGTCGGCGCCCAGTTGCTGCATGCGCCGAAGCAGTACGCCGGTGTTGAAGCGCGTGCCGCGAATCAAGAAATTGTCCGAAGGCCACTCGCCGCGCGCGTTTTGCCCCCACGCTTCACGCAGCCATTCGCGGTTGGATTCGAACCCTCCCGCCGCCAGCACGCAGGTCCTGGCCTGGATACGTTCGGCGGGCACGCGTTGCCCATCCACTTCACGTTCACCCAAGTGGGCCGCGACGAAGGTTCCATCCTTCAATTCAATGTCGGTCACTTGAGCGTTGTAGCGGATGGTCACGCCCAACCGCTCGGCGCTGCGGTAATACGCATTGACCAAGGCCTTGCCGCCACCCATGAAAAACGCATTGGTGCGCGCGACGTGCAGCGCACCGGACAGCGACGGCTGAAAATGCACACCATGGGCGCGCATCCAGTCACGGCAGTTCGATGAGGCGCGGATGACCAGGCGCGCGAGCTTTTCGTCGGTCATCCCGCCGGTGACCTTCAACAGGTCCTGCCAATACTCCTCTTCGGGGTAGGCGTCGACCAATACATCCTGCGGTACATCGTGCATGCAGCGCAGGTTGCGGGTGTGTTGCGAATTGCCGCCGCGCCAGGCCTTGGGCGCACCTTCAAGCAACATAACGCTGGCGCCGGCCTCTCGGGCCATTAACGCCGCGCACAAGGCGGCATTGCCGCCGCCAATGACTAATACGTCGATCATCATCACTCCTCGATCGCGAGGAGGCATGAACGAAGGGCTCCTCGCGAGTGGCGAGACCTTAGGGCAGCGAGCGTGGGGTCGAAAGGCGCGTTATCGGTTGGGGTGTTTAGTTTTCGTAAAGGCTTTGCGGGTTAGCGCATGCCGTGAAAGATAAGAGGGGGACGCTTGAGATCAGGGTGTGATGTCTTCGATCCACGAGGCGCCGGGCCATTGCCGATCCATGACCAGCTGTCGCGCCACGTCGGTGATGACCCGTCGCGCGGCCAGTGCGGCGGGCGCCAGCTCATCATCCGGCAGTGTCGCCAACAGGTTTCGTCGACCCACGTGAGCATCGGCGATTTCCACCACCGAAAGCCCCGATTCACCTTTGAGCGCCACCGCGGCGCCGGGCTGGATGGTCGCGGCGTGACCTGCGCGTACAGCGTTCATCAACACGGCCAGGCCATCCACTTCCATGATGATGTTGGGCGTCAACCCCGACCGTTCAAAGGCCGCCATCAGCGTTGAGCGCAAACCGTGTTGCGCGCTGGGCATCACCAGGGGAAGTTGCCCCAGGTCGGCCATTTGCACACGGGGGCCTTGCGGCGCATCAGGCAGGTGTGGCGAGCAGATGACAAATAGTTTCTCGTCAAGCAAAGGCGTCACGCTCCAGCGCTTGCCGCCTTCGAGTTGAAACAGAACGGCCAGATCGATTTGGCGGGCATTCAGCTGTGTGGCCAGGTGCCCGGAGAGCATCTCAATCAGGTGCAATTGAATATCTGGATATCGCGCCCGCATCGCACTGATCAATGGCAGGGCAAGTACCGTGGCCGTCGTGGGCGGTAATCCAACGGTCACGTAGCCACTCATCCGCCCACGGTGCGCGGCCAGGATCGCATTGTCTGCTTGCCGCAGGCACAGCTGGGCAGGGTGCAGGAACGCCATTCCGGCAGGGGTCGGTGTGACACCGGTGGTCGAGCGGTTCAGCAGGCGAGTCGAGAGTTCGCTTTCAAGTTTGGCGATTTGCTGGCTCAGCGCCGATACCCCCACGTCCAATTCAAGGGCTGCACGCCCCAGGCTGCCGTGCTCGACAATTTTTACGAAATAGCGCAGTTGTCTTAGTTCCAAGCGTTACGGCTCCATTTCAAATTGATACCGGTCCAGGTGACGGTGGGGAAGAGACATCCAACCACTCCGCGCCGCGCGATGATAAAGGTGACGGGGCGTTTCTGGAATTGGCGGTATGGAGTGGGCGCGGCTCGCGGCGTGAGCCTGCCGGTCGCTCAGTTGGCTGACATCCTCCACGACCGAGCGCGAAGCGGGCACGTTCAGACTATGCTCGCGGCCACTGATGGCAAAGTAATAGTTTCCCTCGCAGCCCCTCACCCCCGAGTTTCGTGGCTCACCCACCTGAATTGACATTTATCCAGGAGCGGCTAAGCCATACAGGGGTCGCTTTGTTTCACATAACGGTTGGAACTGATGGCGGGCATAAAAGCCCGCCCATGCCTGACGGAGAAATCATGAATATTCAGTTGAAGACTAAACGCGCACTGGTTACCGCCTCGACGGGCGGCATTGGTTTTGCAGTGGTCAAAGGGCTTGCCGAAGCGGGCGCTGCCGTTGTTATCAACGGCCGCAGTGAGCGTTCGGTGAACGAGGCGGTAGTGCGTCTGCTGTTGGCAGTGCCCGATGCGAGTGTCAGCGGTGTGGCCGCAGACCTGAGCACCGCCGAAGGTGTCGCCACCTTGCTGGCCGGTGTCAGTGATATCGACATCCTGGTGAACAATGCAGGCATCTATGGGCCTCAGGACTTCTTTGAGACCGGCGATGACGTTTGGGACCACTATTGGCACACCAACGTGATGTCGGGCGTGCGCTTGAGCCGTGCGCTGCTGCCGGCCATGGTTGCGCGCGGGTGGGGGCGGGTGGTGTTCGTTGCTTCCGAGTCCGCCCGCAATATTCCCGCAGACATGATCCACTACGGCGTCTCCAAGACCGCCCAATTGGCATTGGCGCGTGGCTTGGCCAAGCGCGTCGCGGGCAGTGGCGTGACCGTCAATAGCGTGCTGCCTGGGCCAACGCTGTCCGACGGCGTCGCTGAAATGATGAAGGGCGAGGTCGAGCGCAGCGGGAAATCCCTTGAGTCGGTGGTCACCGAGTTCGTCATGCAACATCGCCCAAGCTCGATCATCCAGCGCGCATCCAGCGTGGAAGAAGTGGCCAACATGATCGTTTATGTCTGCTCGACGCAAGCATCAGCCACCACCGGCGCTTCGCTCAGAGTCGACGGTGGTGTGGTAGACGATATTGTCTGACGGCCTTTAGTCCTCACGTCCTACTGCGCGCCAGGCCGCATCTGCAAGCTGCTGCCGCAAGAGCCCTGGGTTGCGCTGGACGCGGCCAGAGAGCCAGGCGCGGCAGTAGCTCTCCGCCGAACCGATGATCAGTGACGGTATCAGCTCGGAGGGCAGGGCCTGCAAATTCTGCCGGTGGGCCGGGTCGCTGAACCACTTCTTGAGTGCGGCGTTCCTGGCGAGATTCGCCTCGGCGAGCCGCTCATTGAAGCTGCTGCGGGCAACCGCAAAGCGCGCCTGGTACTGGAAGCGCGCCCAATCGGGTTGGCTGACCACCCAATCCACGTAGCTGAACACCAGGGCATGCACCCATTCCTTGGTCGACGTCACAGCGGCAAGGTAGCTGTCCCTGAGGCGCGCCTGATCGTCCAGGGCGGTCATGTACAACGCCGCGACCAAGCCTTCCTTGTTCTCGAAATGATGATAAATGGCCCCCACGCTCATCTGGCTTTCGGCACGGATGATGTCGATGGTGGTCGCTTCAATGCCCTGCTGGTTGAACAGCGCCAGGGCACATCGAAGGATGTGCCGCTTGGACTCGGCACGACGGCCTGGGTAGCAGCGTTCGAGGAGATCGACAGGTTCCATTTTTCGGCCCAGGCAAAAAGGGGCCATGGTAATTGAAACCGAGGCTTGGCACGAGAGATTGACAGGCTGAGCGTTTACAGAATATTGTTCTGTAACAGAGCAATATTCTGTAATTGAGTAATGTTTTGTCCACGACTCCAGCCACCTGACCCGAGATATCCCATGAGCCAGACTCTCAGCATGTACCAAAGCGTTGGTCCGTCCGCTTTCAGCAATATGGCCTGCCAGATGGCACCGTACTTCGGCACCATCAACCCGGAAATTTCTGTATTGGCCCCCGGCCGCGGTGAAGTGAAGGTGCCGTTTCGCAAGGAAATCACCAATCACCTGGCGTCCGTTCACGCTATCGCGCTGTGCAACGCGGCAGAACTGGCGGGCGGCATGATGACCGAAGTGTCCATCCCCAGCGGCGCTCGCTGGATTCCTAAAGGCATGAGCGTCGAATATTTGGCCAAGGCCAAAACGTCCATCCACGCGATTGCCGACGGTAGCGAAATCGACTGGCAGACCTCGGGCGACAAGATTGTTCCGGTCGATATCTTCGACGAGGCCGGGGTGAAGGTCTTTACGGCACGCATCACCATGAATGTGAAAGTCGGCTAGATCGCCTGGGTTACCCGCCGTTCCAGGCAGGTGCGGCGGGTCGGGATTAGGCAACGCGATGTGAACGACATCGGGCGGTCGTACCAGTAAGGGGGAACTTGCGGTGTGATCGAATGTGCAGGCAATTGCGGCTTTTCGTTTGGAGCGTCCTGACGGGCCGTTCCGGGATGGGGACCTCAAATTAGCGGGGCGGCGTTTTTTTAAAGTCGAAATTTGTCCCTGGCTATGCCCTCGTAAGTCTTGGAATTCATTGGATTCAGACAGAAGGCAGTAGACCTTAATTGCCGCTAAGTAATTGTTATAAAACAGTTTATTGAATTTTATGGGGTGCCATTACAGGCTATCGGGGTCGCCGAAAAACATTTTGACTGGGCTCTAGGACAACATTTTCAGGCAGAAAAATTTCAAATATGCCCCCAATGTTGCCCCCAGGTCGCTCGTGATACACGAGCGAACGAAAAATGGCGCCTACCTCAGGAATGCTCTATCACCATCACCGCTGTGGTGTCCGCCTCAAGTGCTTCGAACACGTGAGGCACATTCGCCAGGTAGCTGATGTAGTCGCCGGCATTCAGCAATACAGGCCCAGTCGCCGGGCCAATATGGGCGCTGCCGCTGCACAGTACTACGTGCTCTACGGTTCCCGTTGGGTGAGGCTGAGACAGCCGAACTTCGCCGGGCTGCACCTTGAGCCGGTAGATGTCGCGCTGTACTCCCGCCTGGCAATCGGCAAGCAGTGTGGCTGCGTAATTGGCAGTCTCGGCATAGGCGGTCATGCCCTCGTTGGCGCGAATCACCCGCAACGGCTGTTGGGGTTGCTCGAAGAACCGGGTGACTTGCAAACCCATTGCCATCGCCAGCGACCATAAGGTTTCAATGCTGGGGTTACCGATTCCTGACTCCAATTGAGACAAGGTCGACTTAGCCACCCCGGCGCGCTTCGCCAGCTCGGTCAAGGAAAGTCCTGCGGCCAAGCGTTCGCGTTTGATTGAAAGCGCCAGCAGATCGATTCGGCTCGGGTTATTTTTCGGCGGAATGTTCGTTATGTCGGTCATTTGTTTTATAAATCATCCTTAACTGGGTTGACGCTCTTTGGCGCAGTGTTCATTATAGTGGTCATTAATTCATTATAAAGTTCGTTTTGCCGAGACAGCGTCCGCGAATAGCGGCTTAGGTTACGGCAATGTCGGCGGCAAGGAAGCAGTGAGTGATGAAGTCGCAAACCCGTGGGACACTCGAAATGATCTCGGCCATGGTCATCTCCGGCACGGTAGGCTGGTTCGTCATTATGTCGGGGCAGGCCCCGGAGGCTGTGGTGTTCTGGCGTTGTTTGTTCGGGGCCCTGGCGATGCTGGTCACGTGCCTGGTGCTTGGGGTGCTGCGCCGGTCCCTGATCACCGCCCGGCAGTTCATTCTGGTGTGCCTGGGCGGGGTGGCGCTGATCCTCAACTGGGTGCTGCTGTTCAGTGCTTACAAACATTCCTCTATCGCCATTGCCACGGTGGTCTACCACGTTCAACCGTTCATGCTGGTCGGTCTGGGTGTGCTGTTTTTCGCTGAACGCCTCAGCGCCGTAAAGGTTGGCTGGCTGCTGTTGGCCTTCGCCGGGCTCATGTTGATCGTGTCCGCCAAGGGCAGTGGACAGTCCACTGCCACCGACTACTTGCTCGGCGTCTGCCTCGCCCTGGCTTCGGCCTTCTTCTATGCCGTGGCGGCGGCGATCACCAAGCGCCTCAAGGACTTGCCCGCGCACCTGATCGTGCTGATCCAGATGGTGGTAGGTGTGCTGGTCCTTGCCCCGTTCGTGGATTTCAGCAGGGTCGATACGGTCGAGGGCGCCTGGACATACTTGATCATTATCGGCGTGGTCCATACCGGGCTCATGTCGACCCTGCTATACAGCGCCATCCAGAAAATCCCCACGGCGCTGGTCGGCGCACTGTCGTTCATCTATCCGATCGTCGCCATCCTGGTCGACTGGGTTGCCTTCGCCCATCCGCTCAGCGCCCTGCAAGTGCTTGGCGCGAGCGCGATCCTGCTGGCGGCGGCGGGCATGAATTTTGGTTGGTCGCTGGGCCGTGCCCCGCGTCAGGAAGTGACGTAGGGCCTGGCGCGACACCGCCCGCCATCTGAACCATCGTTAAATCAAGGGAGTTGATCGTGACTGTGATCTTGTGTGGCCTGGGAGGCTGCCTTCCGCCTCAGATAATTGACAATCAGCAAATTTCCAGCGGCCTGGATACCACGCCCGAATGGATAGAGTCGCGTACGGGCATTCGTGAGCGTCGAATGGTCAGTGACGGACTGAGCATGCTCGACCTGGCAATCAAGGCCGGCGCCCGTGCACTCGCCTCGGCGGAGGGGCGGGCGGTGCAGGCGGTGGTGGTCGCGACCACCTCGCCGGAGCGCATCTGCCCGGCGGCGGCACCGGAAGTGGCGTCGGTGCTGGGCCTGGGTGACATCGCCGCCTATGACATTACCTCTGCCTGCAGTGGCTTTGTGTATGGGCTGGCCACTGCTTCCGGGCTGATTGCCGCAGGTATCGTCGACAGTGTGCTGCTGATCGGTGCGGAAGCTTTTACCACCTTCGTCAATCCGCAAGACCGCGCCACCCGGCCGATCTTTGGTGACGGTGCCGGTGCGGTGGTCCTGCGCCGTGGCGAGGCGCATGAAGCCGGTGCCCTCGGTTGCTTCGACCTCGGCAGCGACGGTGCCCGTTCGGACCTGCTGGCCATTCCCGCCGGCGGCTCGCGACAACGTTCGGCCAGCGCCGGGCTGGGCCAAGAGGGGGTAGCGCCGGGTGATTTCTATCTGCACATGGACGGTCGCGCGGTCTATGAGCAGGCCGTTGCACGCATGTCCACATCGGCCCAGAGCGTGCTGGACCGCTCGCACTGGTCGATGGACCAGATCGATTGGTTCGTCGGTCATCAGGCCAATGTGCGCATCCTGCAGTCCGTGGCTTTCGAGCTGGGCCTACCCACAGAGAAGGTGGCGGTGAATATCCAGCGCCTGGGCAACACCCTGACGGCCTCTATCCCGCTGCTGCTCAACGACCTGGCCCTGCGCGGCGACCTCAAGGCCGGTCAACGTGTGTTGCTGAGTGCATTCGGCGCGGGCCTCTCGTGGGGCTCGACCGTACTGCGCTGGCCGCAACTGACTACCCGCAACAGCGAGTGGCAGGACTGATTCAGACTTTTCCCAACCTACAGTTCCACACAACAGGAGTCATGTGATGACCGTAAGTAACGAAGCGATCGCCCAAGCCATTGCCGCGCGTTTCAACATCGAAGAAAGCCGTATCGTCCCTGAAGCCTCCCTTGAAGACCTGGGTTTCGACTCACTGTCGCAGGTCGACCTGGCCCAGTTGCTGAGAAAAAAACTCGGTGTACAGATCAGCGATGCACAGCTGTCGGAGGTCGCCACTGTCGGTGACGTTCTGGCGCTGGCCAACGGTAAGGCGTAATGGCCGCCGAAGCGGTGGTTGTGACCGGTATCGGCCTGGTCACACCCGCCGGCATCGGCCTTGAGGCGAACTGGCAGCGGGTGGTGGCAGGTGAAGCCACGGCCGCGCCGGACAAGACCCTCGAAGCGATGCCGGTGGAGATCTCGTGCCGCGTGCCGAGTTTTGACAGCGCCTTGCTGGGCGTCAAGAACCCCTGGCAGTGGGACCGTTATGCGCAGTTCGCCTTGCTGGCGGCGCGCCAGGCCCTGGCGGACGCCGGTCTCGAGGCCTGCAGTTGGAAAGATGAGAGCCGTGTGGCGGTGATCATCGGTTCTGGCGCAGGGGGCACCGCCACCCTGGAGCAGCAGCACGCCGTGTTGCTCGCCGAAGGGCCTGACGATGTATCCTCGCTGACCCTGCCCATGGGCCTGCTGAACATGGCCGCCGGACAGGTTGCCATTGAGCTGGGCGCGCGTGGTCCGTGTCTGGCTCCGTGTTCGGCGTGTGCGTCGGGGGCTTCGGCGCTGGGCATGGCCAAGGACCTGATCAACCGTGGGATATGCGACATCGTGGTGGCCGGCGGTGCGGAAGCCCCGATTACACCGCTGTATGTTTCCGCGTTTGCCAAGATGCGCGCGTTGTCGCGCAACACCGATGCCGTCGGTGCATCGCGCCCGTTCGATGCCGCGCGCGACGGCTTCGTCATCGGTGAAGGCGCCGGGATGTTCGTACTTGAGTCCGAAGCGCATGCCCGGGCCCGAGGTGCGCGCGCCCGCGGGCGTCTGCTCGGTTATGGCGCGTCGGCAGATGCGCATCACGTCACCACGCCCCATCCCCAGGGACTCGGTGCCCGTTTAGCCATGCAGGCAGCGCTGCGCGACGCCGGTATCGAAGCCAGCGCCGTGGATTACGTCAACGCCCATGGCACGTCGACGCCGGGCAACGACGTGATCGAGTCGCACGCCATCGCCGAGGTGTTCGGTGCTCGCATGCTGGTCAGTTCGACCAAAGGTGTCACCGGGCATCTGCTGGGTGCCGCCGGTGCTATCGAGGCGGCCTACACCTTGCTCGCGCTCGAGCACGGCCTTGTGCCGCCGACGGCCAACTTGCGCAATCCCGACCCGCAGATAGCCGTTGACCTGGTCCAGGGCCAGGCGCGTGCGCAGCCAATCAAGGTGGCGCTTTCCAATTCGTTCGGATTTGGCGGTCAGAATGTCTCACTGGTGTTCGCCGCCTGAGACCTCTCCGCTCATTGCACAGGACATGTCATGACTCATCCAAGCATCCCGGGAACTGTCGCCCCCTCGGCGCGCGACGAACTGCGCGACCTGCTATTCGCCGGCACGTTCGAGAGCCATCACCAGAGCATTCGCGACGTGCTGTTCGACCCGATCTTCGACCCGCAGCCGGACCTGAACATGGAGCAGGCCGGACGGTTGGCCTATGCCCGCAGCCGTCATGTACACGCGGCGCTCGAACGCCCGCTGCAGATTCTGGCCAACCCGCGTCGGCTGTTTGCCCTGGCGGAATGGCCAAGCCTGCTGGACGTTGCCAGCTTCTCGCTGCTGATGGTCCACTACAACCTGTGCCTGGGCACGTTATTCGATCATGCCCAGGGCCGTCCCGACATCGCGGGGTTCACCGAGGCGCTGGACGAACTGACCTCATTCGGCCCCTACATGGCGACCGAACTGGGTTTTGGGAATAACGTCGCGGCGTTGCAGACCGAGGCCGTGTATGACCGCCATAGCCAGACGTTTACGCTCAATACGCCCAGTGCCAGCGCGCAAAAGTACATGTCCTATAGCGGGTTCGGCGATATCCCCAAAGTCGCGACCGTGATGGCGCGCTTGAAAATCGAAGGCAAGGATCACGGCGTATTTCCGTTCCTGATCAGGCTGTCCACTGAAGAGGGCTTATGCCCTGGTATCCTCGCGGCCTTGTGCCCCGAGAAGCCGGTGCAAGGGCTGGACAACGGCCTGACCTGGTTCGACAACGTGCGTGTACCGCGTAGCAGTCTGCTGCACGGCGACATGGGCTACTTCGCGGAAGACGGCAGCTTTGTCCTCGGCGCGGGCAACGCCCGGTCACGCTTCCTGCGCGCCATGTCGCGGATCGTGCCAGGCCGTTTGTGCGTCGCCAGTGCCGCCCAGGGCGCAAGTCGCGCGAGCTTGTACATCGCGTTGCGCTATGGCCAGCAGCGGCTGACCAACGCCCCCGGGACCAACGACATGCCGGTCATCGAATACCGCAGCTACCAGCGTGCTATGTTCTCGGCACTGGCCAGCACCTATGCGATGACGCTGCTGCTCAATGAAGCCAAGGCACGTTTCCTGGCCAATACAGCTGAGCCGGCTGCCGATGTCGTCAGCCTGATCAACATCACCAAGGCACTGACCACCTGGGATGCCACCGCCGTTATCGCCGAGTGCCGCGAGCGCTGTGGTGCACAAGGTATTTTCAGCGTTAACCGCATCGCCGATTACGGTTCCCTGCTGCAAGGTTTGGTGACGGCCGAAGGTGACAACCTGGTGCTGCTCGCCACCGTCGCCGGCCAACTGCTCGCCCAGGCCTGGCAAGGTCCGTTGCCGCTGCGTCCGGCCCCAGCGCGGCGTCTGGCCGAGCCAGAGTGGTTGATCGCGGCTATCGCCTTTCGCGAATACCAGCTGTGGCTGACCGTTCGCGAGGAGATGAACGCTGACGAGCGCGGCTATTTCGAGGTGTGGAACGACGCCATGAATCCCGGTCTGGAGCTTGCGCGTCTGCGCGGTGAACGTGTGGCCCTGGAGCAACTCTGGAGTGCCTCGCTGCATGCGCAGCATGACGAGGCCAAAGCGGCGCTCAATGGCCTGGCATCACTTTATGGCCTTAATCTTCTGCAGCGTGACGCCGCTTGGTTCCTGGCACATGAGCTTATCGACGCCGGCCAGGCCCTGTCGCTGCCAGGTCGGATCGACCAACAGTGCGCAGCGCTGCGCCCACACGTGACGACCCTGATCGACGGTTTTGCCCTGTCCCCTGAGTTGCTGCGCGCGCCCATCGCCCAGGACGACTACATCCAGGCGTTCTGCAAACAGGTGCGCGCCAATGTCGACTGATACCGCCAGCGCACGCGTTGCCCCTTCGGCCACTGCGGAGACCTCCATGTCCGTACACATTTATCAATGCCCCGTCCGTTGGTCCGACATGGACGTGTATGGGGTGGTCAACAATGTTTCGTTCCTGCGCTTGCTGGAGGAAGCGCGGGTGGACTTCATCTGGCGCCTGGGCGCGGAGCAGGGCGATGCCTTCTTCAGCGGCGGCTCCGTGGTGGTCAGGCATGCGATCGAGTACAAGCGCCCGCTGGTCCACCGCCACGAACCCGTGGCCATCCATATGTGGGTCTCAGAAGTTCGTGCCGCCGCCGTAACGATCGAGTATGAAGTGCGCGACGGCGACACGTTGTGCGCCCTGGCATCGACCACCATGGCGCCATTCAACTACGAGGGGCGCTACCCGCGCACCATGAGCGATGAGGAAACGGCGTTTTTCGAACGCTTCCTCAACCCACGCAAGGCGCTGTCATGCGCCTGCTGAGGGTCGGTGCACCGGGGCGCGAGCGCCCCTGCGCAGTCGGCGTCGATGGCTCGGTTCGGGACCTCAGTACGTGGGTCGATGACTGGACCGGGGCAGCGCTGGCCGTGGTGGCAATGCAGGCGCTGTCACGACGCTTCACGCTGGAATGGGCGCAACTGCCGCAGGTTCATATCGAGCACGAACGCATCGGCCCGGCATTGCGGCCCGGGCAGATCCTGTCGATCGGCCTGAACTACCACCGGCATGCCCGGGAGGCCGGGATGGCGGTGCCCGAAGAGCCGATTGTGTCGAGCAAATCGGTGCATGCGTTGGGAGGCCCGTTCGATGACCTGGTGCTGCCGCTCGACGGCGACAAGACCGACTGGGAGGTGGAGTTGGGTGTGGTCATCGGGCGTCGGGTCCAGTACTTGGCTACGCCCGCTGACGCGACCGCCTGCATCCTGGGTTACTGCACCGCCAATGACCTGTCCGAACGCAGTTGGTTATTGGAACGGGGCGGGCAATGGATCAAGGGCAAGTCATTCGATGGGTTTGCCCCGCTGGGACCGTACCTGGTGACGGCCGATGAGGTGCCGTCGCCCCAGGCGCTGGAATTGATCTGCCGGGTCAATGGCGAGGTCATGCAGCGTGACAACAGCGAGGACATGATCTTCGACGTGCATCACCTGATTCATTACCTCAGCCGCTTCATGACCCTGCACCCTGGCGACGTGATCCTCACCGGAAGCCCGGGCGGCATGGCATTGGGGCGACCAGACCAGCCGTTTCTGCGCGACGGCGATGTGGTCGAGGCCGAGGTAGTCGGCCTGGGCGCGCAGCGTCAAGTATGCCGCGCATTCTATAAGGAAGTGACATGACCCAACTCGCCCAGACCTTTACCCGCACGGTACTGCGTGAAGCGCCGGCCGAGCTGATCGAGGCACTCGCGGCACGTTTCGATGAGCGCTGTTCGACCGTTACGGCCATACGTGAGCAGCATGGCCGCGACGAATCGGCGTATGTCGATGCGCCGTTGCCCCAGGCCGTGGTGTTTGCCCGCAGCACCGAGGACATCGTTGACACCGTGCGCCTGGTGGCCGCTCACCGCGTGCCGCTGATCGCTTACGGTGCCGGATCGTCGGTCGAAGGCCATCTGCTGGCGGTGCAGGGCGGCATCAGCCTTGACCTGAGCCAGATGAACCAGATCCTGGCGATCCATGCCGAAGACATGAGCGTCACCGTGCAGCCGGGCGTGACCCGCCGCCAGCTTGAAGAAGCCTTGAAAAATACCGGTCTGTTCTTTCCCATCGACCCGGGTGCCGATGCGTCCATCGGTGGCATGTGCGCCACGAGTGCCAGCGGGACCAATGCTGTGCGCTACGGCACGATGAAAGAGAATGTGCTGGCCCTGCAAGTGGTCACCGCTGGCGGCGATGTTATCCGTACCGGTACCCGCGCGAAAAAAAGCAGTGCCGGGTATGACCTTACCCATTTGATGGTTGGCAGCGAAGGTACCCTGGGCATCATCAGTGAGATCACGTTGCGCCTGCACCCGGTGCCGGAGTCGATCTGCGCTGCGGTGTGTTCGTTCGACAGCATCGACCAGGCGGTGAACGTGGCGATCCAGGTCATCCAATCCGGTATCGCCGTGGCGCGAATCGAGCTGATCGACGCCAACACCGTGCGCATGGTCAATGTGCACAGCAAACTGGAACTGCCGCAGACGCCGATGCTGTTGATGGAGTTCCATGGCAGCGAACTGGGTGTGCGTGAGCAAGCGCAGGCCGTGGAAGCGATTGCTGGCGAGTGGGGCGGCCAGTCGTTTGAGTGGGCGACCAGCGTCGAGGCGCGTCGGCGGCTATGGACGGCCCGGCACCATGCCTATTTTGCCGCGATTCAATCGCAGCCCGGCTGTCGCGCAATCAGCACCGACACTTGCGTGCCAATCAGCCGCCTCGCCGAATGCCTGCTTGAGTCCATCGCTGAAGTCGACGCGACGGGCCTGCCGTATTTCCTGGTGGGGCATGTGGGGGACGGGAATTTCCACTTCGGCTACTTGATTGATCCTAACGACCCTCAGCAAAGGGCATTGGCCGAGTCACTGAACGATCGGCTGGTGGCACGGGCCATTCGGCTCTCGGGCACCTGCACCGGCGAACATGGTATCGGGCTGCACAAGCAAGGCTACCTGGTCGACCAGGCAGGTGCAGGCGCCGTCGAGATGATGCGCGCGATCAAGCGCACGCTGGACCCGCACAATATTCTCAACCCCGGAAAGATTTTTTCCTTCGAAACACCTGTCAGGGAGGCGCGTCCATGACCGATAAATCCAACGGGGCCGGTAGCCCAATGCGTACGGTTCTGGTAACCGGCGGTTCACGCGGGCTGGGCGCCGCGGTAGTCGAAGACCTCGTGGCACGGGGCCTGAACGTGTGTTTCACCTACCTCAATAATGCGGATCAGGCCGAACAATTGGCGGCCTCCCTCGGTACCGACCGGGTGCTGCCGGTGCGCGCCGACGGGCGTGATGCCAATGCCATCGAGCAGGCGGTCAAGCGTTGCGTGGCGCACTTTGGCGCCCTGGAGGGTTTGGTCAATAACGCCGGTATCACCCAGGACCGCAGTGCGTTGGCCATGAGCGCCGAACAGTGGCACAGCGTGATTGGCAGCAACCTCGACAGCGCATTTCATGCCTGCAGGGCGGTGTTGCCGCTGTTCGTCGAGCAGGGCTTTGGTGCGGTGGTGAACATGGCCTCGATTTCCGGGCTGATCGGCGTCCCTGGGCAGGCCAACTATTGCGCGAGCAAGGCGGGTTTGATCGGTATGACGCGCTCGATGGCAGTCGAATTTGCCGCCCGTGGCGTGCGTCTCAATGTCGTCGCACCTGGGTTCATCGACACCGATATGACCCGCAAGCTCAACGAGCGACGGGTGGCAGAAATGGAAAACCGCATCCCCATGCGTCGCTTCGGCACCGCGCAAGAGGTGGCCAAGGTGGTGGCCTTCCTGTTGTCGCAGGATGCGGCCTACATGACCGGCCAGGTCATGGTGGTGGACGGTGGCCTGGTGACCTGAGCGGTCGGCTGAGCACTCGCCGGAACCGGGTGCCGACGCGCTACTTTGAATTTTTCGGAGCCTATCAACATGACAATGGATGCCAGACTTGGGGGCGTGCAGCTGGGTGTTGCGCTGCAGCTTCCCGTTGACGTCGACCCCGAGGAAACCAAGGAATGGCTGGACGCCTTTGATGGCGTCGTGCACCACGTGGGAGTGGAACGCGGACGCTACTTGTTACAGCGCCTGATCAGGCAGGCCGGGCGTTGCGGCATAGCAGCGTCGACCACATTGCGCACCGCTTACTGCAATACGCTTCATCACAGTGAGCAGGGACACTTTAGCGGTGACCTGGAACTGGAGCGCCAGTTGGCGGGATGGGTCCGCTGGAACGCCATGGCTATGGTGGTCCAGGCCAACCGCCGTCATGGCGAGTTGGGTGGTCACATTGCCAGCTACGCGTCGGCGGCCGACCTGTTCGAGGTGGGCTTCAATCACTTCTTCCGCGCCGGGCCCAGCGGTGAAACCAATGACCTGGTGTTCTTCCAGGCGCATTCGGCGCCGGGCATTTATGCGCGCGCTTTCCTCGAAGGCCGCTTGAGCGAGCGCCAACTGGCCAACTACCGGCGCGAAGCCGGCGGTGAGGGCCTGTGTTCCTACCCCCACCCGTGGTCAATGCCTGATTTCTGGCAATTCCCAACCGGTTCCATGGGGTTGGGGCCGATCAGCGCCATCTACCAGGCCCGCTTTATGCGCTACCTGCAGCATCGTCACCTGAGCCCATCGTCGACACGCCACGTCTGGGGCTTTTTCGGCGACGGCGAGATGGACGAGCCTGAATCGCTCGCGGCGCTGGGCCTGGCGGCACGTGAAGGGCTCGACAATCTGACCTTCGTGATCAACTGCAATCTGCAGCGCCTCGACGGCCCGGTGCGTGGCAACGGCAAAGTGATTGAAGAGCTTGAGGCGCAGTTTCTAGGGGCCGGCTGGAACGTGGTCAAAGTGCTGTGGGGCAGTGAGTGGGATGCACTGCTCGACCAGGACCATGATGGCGTGCTCCAGCATTACCTGGACATCACCGTCGATGGTGAATACCAGTCGCTCTCCACACTGGACGGCGCGGCCAGGCGTCAACGCTTTTTCGCTCGACACCCACGGTTGCTGGAGAAGGTCGCGCACCTGGATGACCACCAGCTGGAGCAAATGCGCCGCGGCGGCCACGACCCCTTGAAGATTCACGCCGCCTACACCGCCGCGCTGGCCTGCAAGGGCCGCCCGACGGTGATCCTGGCCAAGACCGAGAAGGGCCATGGCATGGGGCGCTGGGGGCAAGGCAAGATGATCGCGCACCAGCAGAAACAGCTCGACGCTGAGGCGCTGTTGGCGTTCCGCGACCGCTTCGCGCTGCCCCTGAGCGACGAGGATGTTCATGCTGCTCGGTTGTTCAAGCCTGAAGCCGACAGCCCTGTGATGCGCTACCTGCACAGCCGCCGCCAGGCCCTCCACGGTTACCTACCGAGCCGCAGCAGCGTTGCAGTGCCTTTGGAAACGCCGGCGGCCAGTGAGTTCGCAGGCTTTGCATCAGTGGGGGAAAGCAAGCCGATGTCCACCACCCTGGCATTCGTGCGCATGTTGGGCACATTGCTCAAGGCCCCGGTGTTAGGCGAGCGCATCGTGCCGATTGTGGCCGACGAGGCGCGCACGTTCGGCATGGCCAATCTCTTCCACAAGTACGGTATCTATTCGCCCCAGGGCCAACTTTATACACCCGAAGACAAGGATTCTATCGTGTCGTATCGCGAGGCTCGCGATGGTCAGATCCTTGAGGAAGGCATCACCGAGGCTGGGGCGATGTCTTCATGGATCGCCGCAGGTACCGCCTACAGCACCCACGGCATGGCGATGCTGCCGGTGTACATTTTCTATTCCATGTTCGGCTTCCAGCGTGTTGCCGATTTGATCTGGGCCGCGGCTGACCAGCGCACCCGCGGCTTTCTGATCGGGGCGACGTCAGGGCGCACGACCCTGGCCGGGGAGGGGCTGCAGCATCAAGACGGTTCAAGCCATGTTGTCGCGGCGACCGTGCCCAACTGCCGAGCCTACGACCCGGCGTTTGCCGGTGAATTGGCAGTGATTGTGGACCATGGGCTCAAGTGCATGCTGACCGCCCAGGAGGACGTCTTTTACTACCTCACCGTGACCAATGAAAATTACCTGCAACGGTCGCTGCCGGACGGTGCCGAGGCGGATGTGATCAAGGGCATGTACCTGCTCGACACACTGGACGCCGGGTCGGACGCGCCGTTGGTGCGCCTGCTTGGAAGCGGCGCGATCCTCAATGAAGTGCTGGCGGCGGCGAACCGGCTGCGCGAGCAATGGGGCGTGACGGTGCAGGTCTGGAGTGTCACCAGTTTCAGCGAGCTTGAACGCGATGCCAGGTCTGCCCAACACGCGCGTCTGGCGGGTGCGCAGACGACACTGGGACATGTCGAGCAATGCCTGGGCGGGTCCGCGCCGGTCGTGGCGGCGACGGACTATGTCAGGGCCTATGCGCAACTCATCGCTCCCTATGTCAGTGCGCCCTTCAAGGTGCTGGGCACGGATGGCTTCGGCTGTTCAGACACCCGGCGCGCCCTGCGGCGTTACTTCGAGGTGGACAGCCAGGCGATCTGCCTGACGGCTCTGCAGGCATTGGTGGAGCAAGGACGCCTGGCCGCAGACACGGTCGCCAAAGCCCGTCGTGTCATGGACGATACGGATAATCGCCATGCTTGACCGCCGTGGATAGCCAGGATTGACCTGGGCGGTGTTCCAACTCAGCTACCTGTGGCTGTGGCTGGTGTGGCAGGTGCTGTCATATGACCTTGAGGGTTGGCGTACCTTGCTGGTCGCCACCCATCTGGCTCAGCAGCAGTGCCAGCAGCTCTTTTGCGGGCCGTTGTGAGTGCCCGGTCATCCAGCGTTTAAGTGTGCGACGGCTTGAATCAAAGACTCTCAGGGTCCCCAAAAAACATCTGAATCCTCGACCGCAACCACCGCTCCCCCGGATCATTGTCCTGCGATCCCCGCCAGGCCATATGCAACTCAAACGAGCGCACCGGCAACGGCGGTTCCTCAGCCCGCAAGCCGCCCGCGGCGGTCAGTGCTTCGGCGGCGTAGTCCGGCACGATGGCGACAATATCGGTCCCCGCCAGCAACGTACCCAAGCCATTGAACTGCGGTACGGCCAGCACCACATGGCGTTTGCGATCGAGCTTCTCCAGCTCTTCATCGATAAACCCGCTCAAGTCGCCGGCAAACGACACCAGCGCATGGGGGCGGGCGCAGAAGTCGTCCAGGCTGAGGGCGCCGGGTACGCTGTCAGCGCGCAGTAGTTTGGGCAGGCTGCGGCGCAGCACCTTGCGCTTGGCGTTGGCCGGCAAGTCGGCGGTGTAGCTGACGCCGATGGAGATTTCTCCGGAAGCCAGCAGGCCTGGCATCAGGATGTAGTTGACGCGGCGTACCACCAGCACGATGCCAGGGGCTTCGGCACGCAGGCGCTTGAGCAATTGCGGAAGCAGGGCGAACTCGACGTCGTCGGACAGGCCGATGCGGAACACGGCGGTGCTGGTGGCCGGGTCGAACTCGGCGGCGCGGCTGACGGCGGTGGAAATAGAGTCCAGGGCCGGGGAGAGCAGGGCGAAGATTTCCACGGCGCGGGCCGATGGCTCCATGCTGCGCCCGGTACGCACGAACAGCGGGTCGTCGAACAGGCCGCGCAGGCGCGATAATGCTGCGCTGATGGCCGGTTGGCCCAGGAACAATTTCTCGGCCGCGCGGGTCACACTGCGCTCGTGCATCAAGGTTTCGAATACGATCAAGAGGTTCAGGTCGACACGACGCAGGTCGTTACGGTTCATCTTGTGTCCTGGAAGAGTCAGCAAACTTGACGAGAGCGGCCATATAGAGCCCTTGGGTTCTACTTGGAAGCATGACCGGCATGAATCTTACGGGGAAAGGCTGGTACTCTGCACCGGCTAATTGAGTTTTCCTACGATACTTGAGGGTTATTCCTCAGATGCGGAATCAATGACAGACATGTCGACTATTAACGGCGACCGGTGGTCTTACCCGGAAAGCCCAGATAGAGTTCGTGGCAATAGAGGTTACTTTGACGAGGTTTGCGATGTCCCGCACGATCCGTTTTCACAAGTTTGGTCCGGCCGAGGTGCTCAAATGCGAAGAGCATGCAGCCGCGCAGCCTGCACCGGGCGAAGTGCAGGTGCGTGTCGAGGCGATTGGCATCAGTTGGTATGACATTTTGTGGCGCCAGAACCTGGCATCCTCCCATGCACGCCTGCCGTCTGGCCTTGGCCATGAAATGGCGGGTGTTGTGGTGGCGCTCGGTGACGGCGTGGATGATTTGGCCGTGGGCGATAAGGTGGCCAGTTTTCCGGCCGAGAGCCCCAATGATTATCCGGTGTATGGCGAACAGATCGTCTTGCCACGCACCGCCCTGACCGGTTATCCGGATGTCTTGAGCCCGATCGAAGCCAGCGTGCACTACACGCCGCTGTTGATTGCCTACTTTGCCTATGTCGACCTGGCGCGGGTCAAACCCGGCCAGTTTGCACTGGTGACTGACGCCAGCCACTGTGCCGGTCCGTCCTTCGTGCAACTGGGCAAAGCCTTGGGTGTTCGGGTGATTGCCGCGACCAAGGACAGCGCTGAGCGCGAGTACCTGCTGTCCCTCGGCGCCGAAAAGGTCATCGTCACCGAAGAACAGGACCTGCTCATGCAGGTCAACAAGATCACCGACAACCGCGGTGTCGACGTTGTGTTCGATGGCTTGGGTGGCCCACAAATGTCGCTGCTCGGCGATGTACTGGCTCCGCGTGGCAGCCTGGTGCTGTACGGCTTGCAAGGTGGCAACCAGACACCCTTCCCAGCGTGTGCTGCGTTCCAGAAGAACATTCAGTTCTTTGTACATTGCATCGGCAACTTCACGGGTAAACCGGAGCTGGGCATCATCCAGGATCAGGTTGCGCTGCAACGAGCGTTGCGTGATATCAACCAGTTGACCGCCGACCGTGTGCTGGTGCCCCTCAAAACCACGGTGTTTCCGTTCAACCAGTTCGTCGAAGCGCACCGCTATATGGACGAATGCCCGTGCCGAGAGCGTGTTGCATTGCAGGTTTAAGCTGTTTGAGCTGTAGGAGTATTCGCAAATGAATGCTCGGTCGTCTGGATGAATGAGGCAAATGTGCCATTTGTCAGGGCTTAACCCGCGCGAGGGTTGAGCCATCGTTCAGGCACATCGTCCCGCAAAACCCGACCTTTCTCCTGAATGCCGCCCTGAATCCCAGTGCGGCATCTTTACGTTTGCGTCAGCTTCGCCGCACCCATTTACCATCTGAACGGATTTCTCGTCCTGTTCTGTATCTGTTAATCATTATTCCAGCACTGATAATTGTGTCTTCACTGTCATCTCAAGGATTGAGCAATGATTGAATATCTGACATTTGCGCTTCAAATGTATGAAACTGGAACTTCTCGATGTTTGCCGATGAGGAAGATCGTGGGTGTCCCGGCAGGCGATGCCCGCTCTTTCAAGAACAATTCATTTAGTCGGATAAATTATAGTTGTCGGAAACTTCTTTAGTTTTCCGGATAAGCCAGTGTAGGACGCTGTCAGAGCGTTCCTAGGGCCTAATCAGGGCCTTGGTATAAGGGTTTCAGGGAAGAAGGGCGCGACGGGTGCGTAATTGGCAAGCCCTGGGACTTTGTTGCAGCGTGCTAAAGTTTATCCAACGTCATACCGCGCGATGGACCACGCGTCTACATATGTAATAAGTCGAGCAAATATGCTCAATAGTTGCTTGAAACTGATACTTCAACTCAGGTAGTAGAACGATGAGCTCTATTCACGAACAAGCCATGAACTATGTTTATCATCAAGTTCTGCAACGTTTAATCGGGCACTTTACGCGTGCCGAACGTACAGCACTTCAATTGCTTATTCAGCGAATCGTCGTGGCGGCCGGCGGCATGGAGCAAGTGGGGCAATACAAGATCATGGTGGCCCATGGGGGTGGCGAGGTCAGCAGCTACACCCTGGCGCTGTTGCGCGCGGCGCAACTGAGTATCGCCGTTCGCGCGCCCGGGACGTTCCAGCTACGGGTTGCCACCTTGCGGCATACGGGCATGACCCAGGCCACGCTCGATACCTTGCATCATGGCTACGGCATGTTGTTTTTCCATGACGACCCCCGGGTGGAGTTGTTGATGGTGGAAAATCAGGAAGTGCTGCCTTTCAACCACCAACGCCCGCCCTCCAGTGCTGGCACCGCCGTAAGTCAGCGCAATAGGGTGATGGTGGGGCACATGACCTCCGGGGATGTTCGCGCCACGCTGTGCAATGACACTTACCTGGCCCTGGCGGATTTCTACCCGCGCGTCACCAGTTGGAACGCAGGCGTGCATGCCTTGGTCAGCGGCGACTCCCCGCGCAAGCAGGGCCAGTACCTGGCCTGGCTGAAAAAGAATGCGCTGGCGGCGGGTGTCGTCATTCCCCCCGGCAGCCCCTCGTCGCTCAACCGTCTGTTTGCCTGCATGGAAGAGTGGAGCAACGGCTGTTACCAGGATCTCTACGGCGACCAATACACGCCCCCGGAAAGTCCAGGTCGGGGCGGGCACCGCCATCTGGCGTATATCGGGATTGCCGACTTGCTCAATGGCATGAACCCGGCCACAGCGCCGTTGCTTACCGAGTTTTTGAGCTATAGGCCTGATCCATTTGGTGTCCACTTCAGCCATCCCACTTACCCGAACCCTTTGCTGATGGCCCATCTGCGAGGCTTGCAGGCCGAGTGTCTGCGCGATCTTGCCTATGAGGATGGGGTGGAGGCGTTTCTCCGGCAGGCGCAGGATTACATGTGTAGCCGGCAGATTCCCGAACACTTGATCGCGCAAGCGCCGACGGGGGACGGTCGTGCCCTGTCAACGGCCTATGCCCAGGCGTTCTTTGGCCTGGATGAGAGCCAATTGACCTGCCTGCTGTTTTCACCCTTCATTCACCACGGCGAGCGATTGGAAGGTTACCTGCGCCAATGCCATCCGGGCATGCTGGTGGCGCTCCCCGAATTGCACAAGGCGCTTCAAGGCAAACCCGTCGCCGATATGCTGTTGCAGTGGGTCATTGACGCCAGTGGCTTGCCGTTGTCCTTGTTGCAGCATCTGTACCGCAAGCGGCCCCTGGAGGCCGGGCATGCGCGGGGGCGGCGCGGTACGCATGCCGAGGCGCAAGCCTTTCAGTTGTCCGGGCGTTGAGTCCGTGCGCTGGCGTATTGGTCCGGGTGCGTGGCAATGACCCTGCGTGGTGAGCGGCAGGCGGACTTTGCCTACCAGGCGGTGTACCGCTACATGATCAACCTTATCAACGAAGTCAGCCTGGATACCCCGGCCAAACTGCCGTCCCTGCGGCAATTGTCGACGCGCCTGAATGTGTCGATCTCGACGATCCAGTACGCCTACTCGCTGCTGGAAAAGGAGGGCCGGGTCTACTCGGTGGCCAAATCGGGCTATTTCGCCTGGCCCGTAACGGCTAACCCACTGATGGCGGTGGGAGGCGACCTGCTCGAGCGCTTATATGCCGCCGCGCGGCGACCGGGGATGAGCGTGCTCAGCGGCGATGAGCCGACGCTGCTGGGCTCGCTGGATAGCGCCTTGCTGACGCTCGAGCGCCAACTGGTGCGCCTGCATCCGCGCCACCTGCAACCCTGGTCGCAACCGTGCGGGGTGTGGGAGCTGCGCGCGGCGCTGGCGGCCCGTTATACCTCGTCGCCGACGCGCTGCTGGCAGGCGGATGACGTCTATATCGGTGCGGACCTGCGCGGGGTACTGGAGATCCTGATCGAGGTGCTGGGCCTGAAGGGTAAGACGGTCGTGGTCGAATCCCCCTGCGATTACTTGATCCTGCGCTTGTTGCAGGCTGCTGGCGTACGGGTCGTCGAATGGCCCTGGCAGGCCGATGGCAGTCCGGACCTGGCGTTGTTCGAGCACTGGCTGCGCCACGAATCGGTGCACCTGGTGCTGCTGTCGTCGGTGGTCAGTATGCCTTCAGGCCACGCCTTGCCTGCCTACGATCAGCTACGACTGGCGAGCCTGTTGGACCAATCTGGCTGTTGGTTGCTGGAGAATGATTGTTTTGGTGAGCTGTGCTTCGCGCCACGCCAGAGAGCAATGCGTGACCTGATCAACCCTGAGCGGCTGATCGTGTTCTCGTCGTTCGAGAAAATGCTCGGCCCGGAGGCGCCCTTCGGGTATGTGCTGTCTCGTCATCTGGCCAGCGAGTTGCAGCGCCAGTTCCTGTTGCGCGCGTTTCGCCTGTCGTCGATGCGCCAGCATGCGATTGCGCGCCTATACCAAAGCGGGCGGCTGGACCAGCACTTGGAGGCATTGCGCCAACGCTTGCGGGAACAGGCCGCGGCCATGAGTGAACGCCTGGATATGCGCCTGGAAGGGCGCGTGACCTATCGAATGCCCGTCGCCGGGGCCAGCTTCTGGTTGCAGTCGGTGGCGGCGGTGGACATGCGCCAGGTATTCCAACGTGCAGTGGCCCAGCAGGTCGTGATTGCCCCTGGTGAATTGTTCAGCCTCAGTGGCCTGCATCACCAGCATCTGCGACTGAGCCACACGTTCAATGGGCAGCCCAACCTGGACATTGCCCTGGATACCCTGGCGCAGGCGCTGTTGCAGGCACAGACCGGCTAGGATGTTAAAAAATTCTCTTAGGCTTGTAGGATCGATACCGTCGCGCAGTAGTCCAACTCTCAGTAAACTGTCATTTTTTCCGAATCCATCTCTCTGAGGTTTATGCATGACAATCAGTCCTTTTGCGGGCAAGCCGGCGCCAGCCCAGTTGCTGGTGGATATCCCGCGACTGGTCACGGCCTATTACACCGGCCAGCCTGATGCAGCGATCTCCACCCAGCGCGTGGCCTTTGGCACTTCCGGTCACCGTGGCAGCTCGTTCGACCTGAGCTTCAACGAATGGCATGTACTCGCCATCAGCCAGGCCATTTGCCTGTACCGCGAAGCCCAAGGCATCGACGGCCCGCTGTTTGTCGGCCTGGACACCCATGCGCTGTCGACGCCCGCGGGTGCCAGCGCCCTGGAAGTGCTGGCTGCCAATGGCGTCCATGTGATGCTGGCCGAAGGCGATGAATACACGCCAACCCCGGCGATTTCCCACGCGATCATCTGCTACAACCGGGGCCGCACCCATGGCCTGGCCGACGGGATTGTCATTACCCCGTCCCACAACCCGCCGCAAAGTGGTGGCTACAAGTACAACCCGCCCAACGGCGGCCCGGCCGATACCCACGTCACCAAGTGGATCGAAGCCAAGGCCAACGAACTGCTGGCCGCCAAACTGGCCGGGGTCAAGCGCATCACCCACGCCCAGGCGCTCAAGGCCGACACCACCCATCGCCATGACTACCTCAACAGCTATGTGGCCGACCTGATCAACGTGATCGACATGGACGCGATTCGCAGTGCCGATCTGCGTCTGGGTGTCGATCCGTTGGGCGGAGCAGGGGTGCGCTACTGGTCGGCCATCGCCGAGCATTACCGCCTGAACCTGGACGTGGTGAACACCGAGGTCGATGCCACGTTCCGCTTCATGAGCGTCGACTGGGACGGCCAGATTCGCATGGACCCGTCCTCCAGCTACGCCATGCAGGGCCTGATCGGCCTGAAGGAGCGTTTCGACGTGGCCTTCGCGTGTGACCCGGACCACGATCGCCATGGCATCGTCACCCCATCCGGTGGGCTGTTGGCGCCGAACAATTACCTGGCAGTGTCCATCGACTACCTGTTCCAGAATCGGCCTGACTGGCGCGCCGACGCCGCCGTGGGTAAGACCGTGGTCAGCAGCGGCTTGATTGATCGCGTGGCCGCACGCATCGGCCGTCGCCTGTACGAAGTGCCGGTGGGCTTCAAGTGGTTTGCCGACGGCCTGTTCGACGGCTCGCTGGGCTTTGGCGGCGAAGAAAGCGCCGGCGCGTCGTTCCTGCGCAAGGACGGCACGGTGTGGAGCACCGACAAGGACGGCCTGATCCCAGCGTTGCTCGCGGCAGAAATGACCTCGCGCAAAGGCCAGGACCCAAGCCAGATCTACCGTGGCCTGACGGACGCCCTGGGCGAACCCTTCGCCATCCGCGTCGACGCCAAGGCCACGCCGGCGCAGAAAGCCCTGCTGGGCAAACTGTCGCCGCAGCAAGTGACCTCTACCCAATTGGCGGGGGAAAGCATCCAGCAGATCCTCAGCCATGCACCCGGCAACAACCAGGCGATTGGCGGCTTGAAGGTCATGACCGAAAACGGCTGGTTCGCCGCGCGCCCATCGGGCACCGAGGACATCTACAAGATCTACGCCGAGAGTTTCATTGGCGAAGATCACCTCAAACAGTTGGTGGAAGAGGCGCAGGTGCTGGTCGACGGCGCCATTACTCAATAACGCCAGGTGGGAGGGGGCAAGCCCCAATGCCAGCCAGTCAAGGCGGCACGCTGTAACTGTGGCGAGCGGGCTTGCCCTAATGCCGTTCAGTTAAGGCTTTTTTGT